>JANLQI010000172.1:0-10424 GCA_031367705.1 Saprospiraceae bacterium
CTGCGCCATTGTATGCCGAAGGGCTTGATAATAACTTATCTTTTTAGCCGCTTTGATGAATGTGTTTTGCACCTCCTTCGGACTGTGAATTTTGTATTGCCGATTCAGTTTCTTGTTTTCTAAGAAGGCGAAAAAACAATGTGCATCAAATAAATAATTCTCAATCGTCGTGCGATAACTGTAAAACGTAGTACCCTGCTTGATTAACGAAGGCTTTTCAGGCACTGCAACATCAAAATCCCTATCTCGAAAAAAGATAAAAGCTTCTGCCCCACCCTTTTGATTTTCACAATCTTCAATAAAAGCTTCTGCCCCTCTTTTACTGCCAATCGGTTGTATTTGAACGAGTTTATCCTTTACGATTTTATGAATAAGGTCGTAATCGTGGCTGCGTCTCGTGCCTTCGCAATAGATTGTTAAGCCCATTATTTCAAACTTGTCAGATACTCTACCACATCGCGTATTTCTCTTTTTGACAATAGTTCGCCCATTGGTGGCATACTGGAAGGCAAATTTTGTCTTTTTTCGATACGTGCCGTTGGAATCACCAAAGGTTCAGCGTCAGATGTTTTGATAATCAATTCGTCGGCTGTTTCTTTTGTTAGAACGCCAATCACCTCCTGTCCACCTTTGAGTTTCAAGGAAATATTGCCATAACCAGGCGCAATACGTGCGCTTGGGTCAACCAATGCTTCCAAAAGTTGCTCTCTTGTCAAAGTACTTGCAATGCGTGTCAAAGGTGGACCAACAGTGCTACCCGTTGCGCCAACAGTATGACAGCGGACACATTGCGCAGTAGAATTGTAATTGAAAATAATCCTGCCATCTCCTAAATTGCCGCCATAAAGCGCATCAAAATAAGCGGCAAGCATCGAATTTTCGGGTTTTATGCTTGATAATTTCGTTTTTAAAACCGCTGAACCTGTCGCTTCAACGGCTTCTTCGAGTTCCAAACTGAGATTAGGCGACAGCTTTTTGTCTTTCATTTTGGACACTAAATCATCGAGAATAGATTCTGTTTTGTCTTTGTCCAACTTGGTCATCACCGTCAATAGTTTCTGCTGTTCCTTGATGCTACCTTTTGAAAAAATCAAATCCGCAATCGGCACTAAACTCTCTTTTGAAACCGTTGCGTTACTCAACAAGCCGAGGGCAACCGTTCTGACGTTTTCATCTTTATCTTCCATCCCTGTTTTGACAATAGACTCAATTTTCGCATATTTTAAAGAACTCAAAGCGGGTAAAATCGCCATTTTCACTTTACTATCTTTGGTCTTTGCAAAAATATCTGCCAACGCATCGTTTGAACTTGTGATGTCTAAATTAGCCAATAATTCTGAAACCGCTATCAAGGTTTCAGGATTGGTTTCCTTTAAAAATGAAGCGATAAAAGGCTGCACTTTTGCCCGAATTACTGAGGGGTCTCTTTGTATCACACCTCTAAAACGTCCGTCAACTCTGTCCAATACTGAGGGGTTCGCCCAACTGCCCAAAGTGGCTAAGGCTTCCGCTTTTATTTCGTCGTTTATGTCCGTTCTCCTTGAAAAAGCGATAAGAATGTCCAATTCTTTATCATTTCCAACACGTAAAGCGGCATTTATAGCACGCCTTAAAAGTGGTTCGCTGGTAAATCTTTTCTCATTTAAGGTCGCTGCCAAAGCGGGTAAAGCTTCTGGAATAGACGTATCGTCGTTAATCGCTCTTGCCGCTTCTGCTACGATGTATTCGTCTTTATCGTTCAAAAACAAAGCAATTTGAGGGTTCTTTAAACGTCTTAAAATTAAGACCGCAGCCGTTCTCAAAGCCTTGCTATCGCTATTTTTCAAGGCAATAATCGGTTCAACTTGTCCAATACGTGTCAAAGCCAAAACGCCTGCATGACGGATGTAAAGGTCTTCATCGTTGTTCGCTTTCAACATTTTTAAAAGCGGTTCAACAGCCGTTTGATGTTTCAATTGACCCAATGCTTCGGCAGCATAAAACTGTAAACGGGCATTCGCATTCGTTAAAAACGATATTAAATCGTTGCCAACGCTTGTAATTTCGGCATCACCCAACATTTTTATGGCTTGAACAGTGATTTCAGCATCTTTGTCTTTCAACAAAGGCAATAAAGAACCCGCATAGTTTTTATCCTTCCGCATCAATTGACCGATGCCCCAAATACCGTGAATACGCCCCAATTGATTCCCCGTTTGATACACCGCTTTGTTCAACATATCAAAGCCTTTTTGACCACGAGTGACCAACTCAAATTGAGCTTTTTGACGAATGCGTTTGTCGCCATACATCAACAAAGTATAAAGCTGTTCAGGCGTTTGTTTTTGATAATCCAACTGAATCAAACGTTTGGTTTCCAGACGTTCTGCTGCCAAATCGTTTTTATCTTTTGTCACATCCAACTTCCAAACACGTCCATAATTCTTTGTACCCCAACCCATTATCCAATCTGCCGCATACAACGCACCATCGGGACCAAACTTAATACCTGTTGGCAATATGCCACTGACAATATCTTTTTCACCATCCAAAACAAACGATGCGCCTTTGGGTTTAAGACCAAAAGACCAGATATGAGAGTTGTTTGGACTGCCCACAAACTCTACCAAAAAGAACTTGTTTTTCCATTCCGAACCCAAAGCCGTTCCCGGATTATAAATCATGCCCGTTGGTCCATTGTGGTAATTTTGAATGGGTGGAATGATATACGCCGCTTGTCCTTCCCAATGCGGCACATACAGTTTTTCGTCCATCCACACCTTATAAGTGTTGTTTTTAGGGTCTGTATATTTGCCATATTGCCAATTGGAACGCCAACCCGCATCAGAACCTTCGACGATATGCACCAAACGCTCGCTTTCGCCAGGGTGGTCGCCGTCGTTGTCAGATGAAATCAAGTTGCCGTAGTGGTCAAAATCAAATTCGTGGGTGTTGCGCAAGCCTGTTGCAAATATTTCGTAATCACTGCCATCGGGATTAGAACGCGAAATAAAACCTGAATTTGGGTTTTCTAAAATGCGCCCATCAATCGTTTTCACAGTGCCGCCAATATCGCCAATATTCCAATACAAACGACCATCGGGACCTTCAACAATACCCGATAAATTGTGTCCACTGAAACCAATATGCACACCATAACCTGTAGAAATAGACGTTTTCTTTTGATATACCCCCTCAGTATTTGGGTTTTCTAAATGCCATAAATCGGGCGCACAAGCAATAAAAGCATCTTTTGAACGCACCAATAAACCTGCGGCAATATCAGACACTTCATCAGAAAAATCTTTTAAAACACGCACAGCGACATCTGCAAAACCGTCTTTATTGGTATCTTCCAAACGCCAAACTTCTTCTTTTTCAACCGCCAAATCATGCCAATCGTGGTAGCCATCGTTGTTCAAGTCTTTCAACCAATTGTTTTCCTCACTTTTTTCGGTAGCGAAGGTTTTGTGCAGAAAAGCACGTCTTTCTTCAACCGTTTTCAAGGAAATAGACTCAATCATCCAATTTCGATGCCCACGGATGTCAAATTCAGAACTTTTTTGACGCACCGTTCTCGTCAAATACACACGTCCCCAATCGTCAATTGACATCGCCACAGGGTCGGGCGCAAGGGAATCGGAAGCCCAAAGCGTCAATTCTAAACCCTCTGCGACTTTTGCAGGTGTTTTAGCGCGAATATCTTTCGCCAATTGACTCGCCTTTGCGAGGTCTTCCCGAAGGGTGACAACGGTGGTCTTTTGCGCTAATTTCACGCAGGAAATGACCAAAATGGTAGAAGCGATTAGAAAAGGAGCCGTTTTTCTTATTGTTTTGTTGAAAAGCATAAGGGAATGATGAATTATAAATGATGAATGATGAATTTTTTAAGCATTGATTTACAATGCTTTATAATTCAAAGTGTACATTTTATTTTATTGATAGCAGAATATTTGATGAATATTACTACTTGTAAAGGTAGAATTTTGAGAAATGAATTTTATACAAAACTGTCAAAACCCTTGAAATTTGTGCTAAACGGTGTTTGCAAGGCTTTCGGCTGCTTTTACTGAAGGGGGTAATATCTTCTTTATAATGTGGATTTGACATTAAAATTCCAGTTATGCAAAGCGGTAAAAAATTAATTATCAGTTTTTTACAAGAATGTTTTTTGATTTATTTGTAAAATGTGGTTCTCCTTATAGTTCCATGAAATAAAAAAATGAGAAAACTTTGTAACTTTGTAAGTTGTAAAATCAAAATATTTTAAATGTACGGATTATTAATATGATAAATTCAATCGCTATAAAAAACTTTATGGCTCATTCAGATTTGAGCGTTAAGGATATACCCGAAATCAATGTGATTATAGGTAAAAATGATACAGGTAAGACTGGATTATTAAAACTACTTTATGCGACAGTCAAATCACTTGAAATATACAGTTTGAAAACAAAATCAGCGGATGTTTCTTTTAAAAAGGTATTAGCAGAAAAACTATACGATACCTATATGCCCATAAAAAACGGATTGGGTGATTTAGTACAAAAAGGAAGTAAAGAGAAATTGGATGTCAATATGACTATAATTGGCAATAATGGAAAATACGAACAACCCATATATTTTCAATTTGGCGATAGAACCGAAAAATCAATATTAACAGGTAATGAAAATATAAAACCATTGCCCGATAATTTAATCAATGCCTTGTTTGTTCCTGCCAAAGAAGTGCTTACGGCATTTACAGATATTCGTAATATTCGAGATAATTTTTATGGGGTAGGATTTGATGATACATACTTAGATTTAATAAAAGCCTTAGATTTGCCTACGACAAAAGGGCGTGTCGCTGTTGAATTAACCACCGTTAATAAAACCTTAGAAGATTTATTTGAAGGTAAAATAGAACAAACAGGACAAAAAGAACAACCCTTTTTATTTAAAAAAGGAAATCAACAATTTGCGATGCAGCAGACTGCGGAAGGTATTAAAAAGATAGGTATTTTAACAACTTTAATTACAAATAGGCAATTAGGCAAAGGAACTGTCTTGTTTATGGATGAACCCGAAACAGCCTTACACCCGGATGCCGTAAGGCAAATGGTTGAAATGTTGGTCGCTATGAGTAAAGCAGGCGTGCAAATATTTATCGCCTCACACAGCTACTTTGTTATCAAACAATTAGCAATTTGTGCAAAAAGAGATAGACTAAATATAAGTTGTTGGAATCTGACAAAGGAAAATGGAAAACCTATCAATAACTCTTTTCATAATCTTATTGATGGCGTTTTACCTTCAAATACAATAATTGAAGAAGCTTTAAAAATGTTTGACCAAGAAATAGATGTTGATTTAAACGCTTAGATATTTATGGCAATAACAGAAAGTTTAATAACGCTCAATTTTCCTGATACTAATTTCTTCCGATTTCAAGAATGCCGAGGGTATAAAGACATTCAAAATCACTTTAAAGAAATGGATGCTTGTTGGTACGACCAAACAACAGATACCTTATACTTAATTGAATTAAAAAATTGGGAAAATAATATTTTGAATGAAGAAAGTGACCCAAGTGTTTCTGCGGAAACGATAGCAGAAATGAAAAAGGGTATTACAGAACATCGAATTAGAGAATTGTTCAAAAAATCAGTTGATAGCGTTTGTATGTTTATGTCAATATTACTAAACAAACCGTATTCATCGAATATACAAACCTGTTCGCCCTTTACAATAACTGAAGCCACTCAAATCAAACTATTATCAATCATTAATTGGACGAGTACTGATATAACATATATATCTTCTGTAAAAAGTGCATATCAATCAAGATTTAACTCTTATGCGAAATTGTTTAATATTAAAACATTTGTAGTGCTAACAAAAAAACAAGCTTCGGAAAGATATCATTGGATTACATGATTAACCACTAACAACAAAAGCCTTGCAAACGTCGTGTATGCAAGGCTTTCGTACTTTTCAGTTGATTTTACTGAGGGGGTAACATCTTCTTTATAATGTGGATTTGACATTAAAATACCTATTATGCGAAGCGGTAACAAATTAATTGTTAGTTTTTTACAAGAATGTTTTTTTGTTTATTTGTAAAATGTATTTTTGTGGGTGGGTTGGGTATGTACGCAACTACGTGCGTGAGTGCGTGTTTTAACGAGAGCGATAACGAAAAACAAATACAAAAAATCTTTAAATGAAAAAAATTGACAGCAAAATATTAAAACAACTTCTTTCAGAAGATAAATCGTCAGAAGTAATTACTTATCTATTAAAATTAACTGAGTCAAAAAACTCACGATTACACAATGATTTAGTTATCATCTCATCACAATTAAGAGAGTTAGAGGGAAAATCTCGTACAGGCGTTGCCTTTATTGCAGAAGCTCATACACAGAAAGCAAAAATTACACACTCTGTTTTAAGTATAATAGACAATTTAACCGAAGAAGATTTAGAATCGAATATTGTATGGTCAGTGGAAACAGATAGTACAAAAGTTATTTTTCAATCAGAAAAATCTAAAAATAAGGCATCAAACAAAACAGTAGAAGAAGAAAAAGAATATAAAGTAGACAATTTCAAAACCAATAAATGGATAATACTCTCAATTATTAGTTGTCTAATTTTAGGGCTATTTTCATACAGAATTTTGATAGAAAAGCCTACAAAGGATGTAGAATTTACTGTGAATAATAGTAAAGAGCAACTATTGGCAAATAGTACTCAACAAAAAGATATTTTAGATGAAGAAAAAAGAGACAAAGAAATTATTAAAGCTAAAATAAATTCATGGAATCATGCAAACGAATATAAAAATGCTAAAATTTTGAGCCAACTATATGCTGAACAAATTGAAGACTTTTATGACAATAAGAATGTAACAAAAGAATATTGCATAGCAGACCAAGCTAATTATTTTGCTCGAAATTTTGATACTCATCAAAGTATTAAAAGCGATATAGATTTTGTGAAAATTGATGATTCAACCTATGAATGCTATTTTGATAAAGAAATTACGAAAAATGATGATATAAAAACTTTTAGAGCAATTCTAAAATTTCAAAAACAAGCAGGAGATTTTAAAATCATTGGAGAAACAACTATGAAAGATAAATAAGAATTAAATATTATAAAAACAATAAAAATTAATTTCATTACCACTCGGCAGAGGTGTTCGTTTTATTTAATACCCAAAATCCAACAACCGAACAACGGCACTCCCTTCGTTTAAAAAACAAACCAATCAACTAATGCCCATAAAACCCGACCCGATTTTTGGCGAAATATTAAACACATTTCTGCTGCATATACCGCACGCTTCTATTCTTATCCCAAACGACACAGGCTTTTATCATGGATAAAATAGCAGAAAATATCAAACAAACGTCATTACATGGATGAAGGCATCGTAAATGATGAAAAGGTTAAATCTCTTCATACACTGTTAAAGGGGTTTTTTGATGAATTTCAGAAAAGGTGCCCCCTCAGTATAAAAGGGCAAAAACGGTGATAATACTTGTTTTATAAGGCTTTTAGATATAATTTTGACCCAAATCAAGGCATTATGGCAAAAAAATATATCCGTTTCGATTGGGCAGCAAAGAAAATGTTGCGAGATAAAAAGAACTTCGATATTCTTGAAGGTTTCCTTTCTGAACTCTTAAAAGAGGACATCAAAATTGAAGGACTTTTGGAAAGTGAGAGCAACCAAGAAGCAGAGGACGACAAATTTAACCGAGTTGATTTATACGCTGAAAACGCTAAAGGCGAACACATCATCATCGAAATTCAAAACACAAGGGAATTGGATTACCTTATGCGTATGCTTTATGGGACTTCAAAAGCCATAACAGAATATTTGGCAATTGGCGAGCCTTATGCCAATATTAAAAAAGTCATTGCTGTTAGTATTATTTACTTTGGCTTGGGCAAAGGAGACGATTACATTTATATTGGACAAACTAAATTTACAGGACTTCACTCTCAAAAGGAATTAGAACTCACTAAAAAACAGCAAGAAATATTAAGACAACCGACTGTTCAACAAGCCTTTCCTGAATACTATCTTATCCAAACTTCTCGCTTCAAAGACATCATCAACGAGCCATTAGATGAATGGATTTATTTTTTCAAAAACAATGAGGTAAAAGAAGGTTTTAAGGCAAAGGGCATGGAAGCCGTCCGTGAAAAATTGTCTGTAAGTAAATTGCCCGACGATGAAAGGAAACAGTACGATAAATTTTTAGATAACCTTCATTGGGAAGCCAGTATAGCACAAACCGCCAAAATTGAAGAAGAAGAAAAAATAGAAGAAGAACGCATCAATGAACGTAAAAAAATGGCATTAAAGCTCCTCAAACGAGGAGATACAAATGAAGAAATCATGGAAATAACTGAATTGCCATTAGAAGAAATTGAACAATTACGAAAAGGCACCCCCTCAGTATAAGTAGCAAAAAGCCTTGTAAACATGACGTTTACAAGGCTTTTGTACTTTACATCTCATTTTACTGAGGGGGTAATAATCCGTATCGGAATTTCGTACCTCAACAGTATTTCCTACTTCGGCGCCACCAAATCAAACAATTCCTTATCCATTTGCGGTTTCACAACACACGTATTGTCAAAGTGCATCGTTGCCGTATTTTGAACATTATAGGCTGCCCAATTGGGTAAGTCGGCGTGATTAGGATTGCCTGAACGGGCAAAATTTATCCATGATTGGCTCATTTTATCTGCTAAAATGTAAGCATCTTTTTTACCGCCTGTCATTTCTTCACAACGAGCGATGTTGTTGAATACAAAAGGTATTTCCATGCAATGCACCGCCTTGAATTTACCATCTAAAACAGGCGATTGCCAATCAAAAAGGTACATATAAACAGCCGCACCACCCGCAACAGCCGATTTTTCATTGGCTTGAACAACCGCACCTGGTCGGAACATCGCATCAACACTTATCAAATCTATTGGCTTTGTGTCCATCGGATACGCTTTTTTGACGGCAGCGATATAGGCATCGGCTTTGTCTTTGTATGTTTTTTTGATTTGCTCATTGACCTGATCCATGGTTGGATTATTCATCGCCATATTCGCAAAAGGCGTAAATTCATTCTTAGTTGTTCCCAACATCAAAGGAATATTTTTGGACAATTCAAACGCTTCTTTTGAAAACAATTGGTAAGGTAAGAGATCACCATCATGGCTCGGTCCCCAACTTAATCCAAAACCGATAACAGGCTTTCCATCTGCTTTCATCTTTGCGGCAACGACTGCCAAAGCCTTTTTTCCTGCTGCACTCAATCGCTCAAACGGCACTTTTTGTAGAGAATCGGCTTGTTCTGGCTTCAAATGCAAGGCGTTTAACACCTCTGCTGTGATTTGTTGCGTTTCCGTTTTTTCCAACATCGCCGTTCTAAACGAGCCACTTTGATTGATAGCCTTATGAAACAAACCTTTTGCCGAAGGCATCGCCATCAAAGTATTGACCTTTGCACCCCCACCCGATTGACCGAATATGGTCACGTTGTTTGGGTCACCGCCGAAGTTAGAAACATTGGCTTTTACCCATTCTAAAGCTGCTTTCATGTCCAAAACACTCAAATTTGCAGAGCCTTTATACTTGTCGCCATAGGCTGACATGTCTAAAAAACCTAAAATATTCAAGCGATGATTGATAGAAACAACGACCACATCACCTTTTTTGCTCAAGTTTTCACCATCATAAGAAGGTAATTCTTGCGAAGACCCCGCAGTAAAACCGCCGCCATGAATCCAGAACATAACAGGACGTTTTTTGCCATCGTTGATGCTCGGTGTCCAAACATTTAAGACCAAACACGCTTCGTTGGTGTAGCCCCAATCGTGGTGAAAGGCAAATTCTCCTTCGTCTTGCACACTCGTCGTTGGGTCAAGTAAAGGCGCAACGGGACCATAAACCAAGGAACTGCGCACACCTGTCCACGGTTTCGCTTTGGTCGGTGCCATGAAGCGTTCGGCTTGAGCATAAGGAATGCCTTTGTAAATAAAAATACCGTTGTGTGTGTAGCCGCGTACTTTACCTGATTCTGTGTTGGTAACGGCAATGTTCGCACCCGCTTCGATGGGTTGCGCTGAAATCGTTTGTGTGAAACAAACGAGAATGACTAAAAAGAAGTAAAAAGTAATTTTTTGCATGCTGTTTCTTATTGTTTAGTAAAAATAGAGATAAAATTATTTGCTATTAAATTGCGCCAAGTCTCAAATTCGGTAACTCATAAAGAATAAAATACACCCCATAAATACTTGTCTCCATTGCCTCCATCTTATGAGTTTCAAAAAAATAAAGTGCATTATATAACAATATAATTTTGGTAAAAGGGGTATAACTTGCGATAAAAAACAGACAAGATGATAGTAATAGATATACGCTTAACACAAACGGCTGTATCGGA
>JANLQI010000192.1:0-24750 GCA_031367705.1 Saprospiraceae bacterium
CAAAGTGACATCAAACGGCGCAACAGATACTTGCAATTCTTGAATCGCATCCAAACTAATCGGTTGCGCTCGGGCCAATGACCCAGGCGTTCCCGATGCTTGTGAACCGCCCGCACCAACTGCAGGTTCGACAAAACCAAAGGCATCGTTGTTGGCAGCACCGTCAATCGCTAAATTATTGTAGCGATAATTTGTTCCTGCAAAACTATTGCCGTTTGCTTGGCTCGAAAGACGGGTAAAATCCTGTATCGAATTGCTCAAAGTGGGCAGTTTTTCGATGCTTGATTTTGCAAAATTGCTGCCCGAGCCTTTTTTATCCGCGTTTTTATTGTATTTTACAATGACTTCACTCAGAATAGTCGCCTGTTCTTTCAATACAATATTTTCAGTTGTTTTAGTCCCCAATGACAAGAAAATATCGTTTTTTTCAAACGTTTCAAAGCCAATTGAAGTGACTTTAAAGGAATAGGGTCCCCCTGTTTTGACATCTGGAAAGTTAAAATAGCCATTTTCATCGGTCACAATTGCGTATTGCGTAGCCGTCGGCAGGTGTTTCAAATAAACAGATGTACCAATAATACCTTCCTTCTTTTCGGTCAAAATTTGTCCACTAAATGATGCGCCCGTTATTTGACCAAAGGCTATTTTTATTGAAAAAAGGCATATAATGTGTAGAAATAGGTGTTTTTTCATTTAAAAATAATTTAAAAATAATTTAAAAACCAAGGCACTTAAAACTGCCGCAATCGGCAAAGTTAAAACCCATGACAAGAAAATTTTTCCAATTTGGGAATAATCTGCTTTCCCATTGACAATGCCAATTCCAGCCAATGAACCGACTGAAACATGGGTTGTCGAAACAGGTAAACCTTGCGTACTTGCCAAAATAACTAAAATACTGGTCGCCAAATTGGCTGAAAAACCTTGACCGTGATTGAGTTTTGTGATGCTGTGGCTCATCGTTTCTGCCACTTTTTTTGCTTGCAAAATACCGCCAAGCACCATTGCTACTGCCAAAATGAGGATGTTTAGGGAGGGGGCAAAAAGCGAGGCAACCAATAGAAGTCCTACCATTTTAGGCGTATCATTGAGCGCACGCGCAAAACAAACGACCCCGGCTGAGAGAATATGTGAACCGTTGACCAATTGTTGTGCATTGATGCCCCCAATTTTACCCACATAGTTTTCATCACACCCCTCAGTAACAGCGACTATTTTTGGTGTTGAAACGGCATTCATTGCCAAAGTTGTTTGATTGGCTAATGAGACATCATCAACCACGCAAACACAACTTCCTTTATTGCTATTCAAGGCTTTACGCACTTTTTTAAAAATCAAATAAGCCACAGAACTCACGACAACAGCCAGAAGAGGACTTAAAATAAGCGGCATAAAAAAGGTTTTACCCAATTGCGCCACATTGACTGCCCCCGATGCCGCAAAGTAACCTGCACCCACCAAAGCACCGACCAAGCCATGTGTCGTCGAAATAGGAAAACCAAAACGTGTCGCTGCCAAAACTGTTAAAGCTGCACCTACAGCCACTGCCAAAATAAAATTTGGCGAACCGATAACGGCATCAGGTACAAGTCCTTTTCCCGAAAAATTCTTTACAAGCGTTGCTGCAAAAAAGAAAGATGCCAACGAACCTGCCGACGTCGCAACCGTTGCCAAAGTCAAGGCTTTTTTGTAATCCAAAGAGCCACTGCCCCAAAGCGTTGCGACACCTTTAAAATTGTCGTTTGCACCGTTTGAATAGGCTAATAAAAAAACGGCAGCTAATATCAGTAGCCTCATTATTTTATTAAATTTGAAAATAGATTTACTGAATTTTAAAAATTCAGTAAATCTAAATTGTTGATAATCAAGGATTAACAGCAACCACCACCATCATAAAAGTAAGTTGATTCCGAAATAAAAATATCATCTCGTCCAATACTCGCCAAAGCAGCAGCCGTTTTGTCGCACACTGCCAAAGGCATATTTTGCATCAGCGTATGTCCTTTTTTGTCATCAAAATATTCATCTTTGCCAAAGAAAATAGCTGTTTTACCTGTAAAAACACAAGGACCATCGGCGGGCATCGGGTCTTTAATGGCGCATACTTCTACGGATTCGATGTAAATCAAACGGTCAGTATTGTAGTGATTGGACGACAAAAGACGGTAAGGGCGTTTGGCGCGAATTTCAACCGTTCCGAAGCCCACATCTGTAATCATTTTGATATAATCTTTTAATGGAATCGCACCGCTCAAACATTCAGCACGGAGGCGGTCATCATTGATAAGCGAATCGGGCATACGCGTTTCACTTGTTGGGTCAGACATAACGAGTCTGCCATACGGCTTCAAAACACGGTACATTTCAGCCAAAGCCTTGCGTAAATCGTCCATTTTGAAGATATTGAACAAGCAATTTTGCGCCGCTACGTCTATGGATGCGTCCTCAACAGGCAAATTCAAGGCATCGCCTTGGCGCAAAGAGACAAAATCAGACTTGAACCAAGGATTCAATCTTTCTGCTTCTTTGAAATTTTCAGCACTGGCATCAAGCATTTCTTGAACCATGTCCACGCCGATAATCGCATCTTTTTCACGTGAAAAATAAGCAAATTGAAGCAATTCCATGCCACCGCCGACACCGACGTACAGCACTTTCGGGCTGTTCACAAGGTCACGTGCATTGACGGTTGAGCCGCAGCCATAGTTCATTTGTTGCATGCGTTTAGGCATATCGAGGTCAGGCAATTGCCAAATCGGGGTGGTTGTGCAGCATAAGCCAACATTAGGCGTTAAAGCGGCATCGCGGTAGAGGTCTGTTGTTGCGTCTAAATAAGAAGTGTTAGGCATTTTTTAAAAATTATTGTTTAGAAATATGGTGAATCATCAATTTACTGAGGGGGGTAATTCAAAATAAAAATTAAATGGCAGGTAGTTTAATAAACCACAAGTCGTTGATTATCAGTCGTTTTACCTCACTGAAATCAAAGAATAACAGTAGTTTTATTCTCAAAACAGACTGTCTCCTTAACCGTTATTTTTAGTTTTTATTGAAAACATGGTGGCGCACGTAAAGCGATTGAACGCATCAGAAAAGCTGCATTGATAGGATAAATATCTTTTGCCGAAGGCATCGGTAAAAGGAAATAGAGGAGTTGAGAGAGTATTTTTTTAAAAGAAAAAGTAACCGTTTCTAAGGTCTTTTTCCAATCAGAGATACGGTCAATGTCAGCTTTTTGAGTCAAAAAATCAATTGTGAAATTTTGATTTTCAATGTATTGTATCAGTTCATTAAAAACCGTATCTGTTTTCCAATGAATGTTTTGAAATCCATTTTTTTGAAATACAACTTGTTGTAAACCAATGAGATATACGCCACCATCAGTTGTTGCGCCTAATACTGAGGGGGTCGTTTCAAGAGCTTTTGCAGCCGACAAAATATCAGAAGTTGAGACCGTCAAACAGTCATTCCCAATAGAAATAACGTGTTCATATCCCAATGCAAAAACGTCTTCAAAAGCATTGGCAAAACGTTCGCCGAAGGTGTCACCACGTTGTTGTTTTTCTGAAAAAAAGAAGACGGGTAATTGGGTTTTTGCCGTTAACTTTTTGATATGATTGACCATAAAACCTGCCACGGATTCAGCCAAACGTTTGCCCATAGCGAGCGGCTTTGCAGCGGCTTCGGCGGTTGCGGTTCGGCTAAAAAAGAGTATGGCGGCGTTATGGTTGCTCATTTCTAATACAATTATACACTTATCTACGATAAAATTTTGTTAGTGGTTTGTTTTATTCAATAAAATTATGATGGGCTGTCGTCCAATCATAAGCTTTAAACTCGATGGTATAATCTGAAACATCTGTTTCAAGATATTTTGACAAGGCTTTTTTAATCCCTTTTTTACCACCAAAATCACCAATAAACCATTTCAATAAGGCACTCGTTTTTACCACTTTATTCTGTGGATCCACGTCTGTTTCTGCTGTCAAAAAAGAAAACGCCGCCGTTTCTAATTGGTTTTCAAGTTTTGACAGCGTATAAAACGCAATCGGAGGGCAGCTTTTTGCGCCACAATTCAAGGCAAAATGAATTCTAAAATCAATGTTTTTAACACTCAATTGCTTGATAATGTTTTCAGTAAAGATATCGGGCTTGGTTTTCTTTTTTTTGACGGACAATATTTGAAAGAACGCATTATAAATATTTATCCAAAATGTCTTTTTTGCCGCATCGTCGTTTAATTCAGTTACCAAATCATCCATATTGATATGTGCCAATGCCTCTTCCAAATTGTCTGTCAAATTGCCCATTTTCACCTGCCACAACAGCTGTTCGGATAAAGTGAAGATTTTAGGCTGGACTGTTGATACTTTCATAAGCTTATTTTGTATTGATTACCCCCCTCAGTATTTCAGCGAATTATCCACATATAGATTATCGCTGCGAGTATCAAAATGGTTTTGATATGACAAACCCTTAGTCCATATTTTGGAAAAGGGCGTTGGCAAACATTATTTTTACAAATCATTTTCTACGTTTATGCTCATCTTTTTGATTTTTTTATTAAAAAAACACTGAAGAGTACTTTTCATTCTACAAAGTAACAAAACAAGTATCACAAAAGAATAACAGACAAATTATCGGCTCTTACGGAAATGTTACCGACGATGATACGAGCATTTTTAGCTTTTACATTGGTGAGTGAGGTGAGAAAAATGCTGCATCAAAACATTATTTACAGAAATACAGAAGTTAGTTCAGCCTTTCATATTTCGCTCCAACTTAATAAATGATACTTATGCACAAAAAAATTTGTCTCTACGCCGATAAAACAGACCCCCTCAGTATATTTGCTCAATTTTCAAGATAAAACAAAATATTACCAATTTATAAATCATAAAAAAATGAATAGAAAAGAATTTATCAAAGCAACTGCCGTTGGCGCAGCTTCCTTAACCATTTTGCCTACAACGGGTCTTTTAGCGACAAAAAAAAGGAGTGCCGACAAGGTTAGAGTCGTCATGATAGGCGTTGGCGCACGCGGTTTGAATCACCTCGAACTGCTGTTGATGCGTGCCGATACAGAAGTCGTTGCCATCTGCGACGTTGACCCGATTACGCTGAATAAAGCCAAAGAAGAAGTGACCAAAAAGGGTAAAACAATGCCACAAGTTTTTACTGGCGACGATTATGTGTGGCGTAAGATGTTGGAAATCAAAGATATAGATGCCGTTATTATTGCTACGCCGTGGGAATGGCATAAGTCTATGATTATTGGCAGCTTGGAAGCGGGTATTAAATATGTCGGTTCGGAAGTGGTTATAGGTATCACTTTAGAAGACCATTGGGATGTTGTGAAGGCGGCTGAAAAGTACAAAGGTCATGTGATGATGTTGGAAAATGTCTGTTATCGCAGAGATGTCATCGCTGTTTTAAATATGGTCAGACAAGGCTTGTTTGGTGAAATGGTGCATCTGCAAGGTGGCTATCAACACGATTTGCGAGAAGTGAAATTCAATGACGGCAAAGGTTACTACGGCAAAGGTGTTGAATATGGTGAAAAAGGCTATTCGGAAGCGAAGTGGCGCACCAACCATTCTCAATACCGCAACGGCGATTTATATCCGACACATGGCATTGGTCCAGTGGCGCATTATGCGAATATCAATCGCGGCAATCGTTTTTTGACATTGAGTTCTTTTTCATCAAAAGCAAGGGGTTTGCACAACCATATTGTCAAAAAAGGCGGTGAATCGCACCCAAATGCAAAGGTAAATTTCAAATTGGGTGATGTGGTGACGACTCAAATCAGTTGCGCAGGTGGCGAAACTGTTATGTTGCAACATGATACAAACTTGCCACGTCCGTATTCTTTGGGCTTTAGGGTGCAAGGTACTGAGGGGTTGTGGATGGACATAAACAAAGGGATTTACATTGAAGATAAGTCCAAAAAGGCACATCAATGGGACGATGCTCAGGCATGGTTGGACAAATATGACCACCCGCTTTGGAAAAAATACGGTCAAGATGCGCAAGGTGCAGGACACGGCGGCATGGACTTTTTTGTGATTCACTCTTTCATTGAATCGGCTAAACGCAAAACGCCTACGCAAATGGACGTTTATGATGCTGCTACATGGAGTGCGATTACGCCTTTGAGTGAACATTCAATTGAATTAGGCAACGAAACGGTTGAGTTTCCCGATTTTACGGGTGGTCAATGGATGTTTCGGAAACCTGTGTTTGCTTTGGGTGATGATTATTAGATAATGATGAAATATAAATGATAAATGATGAATTTTTGATTCTTCTTGATTTTGGACACAAATTGCACTGATTACACTAATAGAATTTTGGGTAATCAGTGTAATTCGAGTCAACTTATAACTTATTCTATGAAACTACAACCCATCCTATCCACTTACGGTTTAGATGTAAATGAATTAATAATTGAAGCCTTTGGCAGTGGTTTGATTAATCATACGTGGCGTGTGACAACGCCGAATCAGGTGTATATTTTGCAACGCATCAACCATGCTGTTTTTAAAAAACCAGAAGATATTGCGGCTAATATTCGCTTGATAGCCAATCATTTAGGAGAGGTTTATCCTGAGTATTTATTCGTTTCGCCAGTGAAAAATACTGGGGGGGGGGACTTAGTAATTTTGATAGAGGGAGATGGTTTAGATTATCTTTTAAATTTCCCAAATGTTGATGAACAAAATAATTATTTCCGCATGTTTCCTTTTGTCGAAGGTTCACATTCAAAAGATGTTGTGGAGACACCCGAACAGGCTTACGAGGCGGCGGCGCAATTTGGCAAATTTACGTTTTTACTGAGGGGGTGTGAAATAGAAAAATTGAAAACAACCATTCCTCAATTTCACGATTTGAGTTTGAGGTACAAACAGTTTCAAGATGCGTTAGAAAAGGGCAATAAGGAGCGTATGGTTGAAGCTGCCGAAATGATAGCGGTTTTAAAGCAAAATGCAGATATCGTTGCTGAATTTGAAAACATCAAAACCAACCCAGATTTTAAGTTGCGGGTAACGCACCACGATACTAAAATCAGTAACGTTCTTTTTAATGACATGGATAAAGGCTTGTGTGTCATAGATTTAGATACTGTTATGTCTGGTTTTTTCATCAGTGATGTAGGCGATATGATGCGGACATACTTGTCACCTGTGAGTGAAGAAGAAACGGATTTTAGTAAAATTGAAGTTAGAGACGATTTTTATAAAGCGATTGTAAAAGGCTATTTCAATGAGATGCAGAATGAATTGACAGTAGCTGAAAAACAATACTTTTTCTATGCTGGAAAGTTTATGATTTACATGCAAGCCCTTCGTTTTCTAACGGATTACCTCAACAACGATGTGTATTACGGCGAAAAATACCCGAAGCATAATTTTAATAGAGCTAAAAATCAAGTCGTTTTATTGGAAAAACTAATCGAAAAAGAGGCTTTGTTGACTAATTTGACCTTTTAAATGAAAGAAGGAAACCTTCTTTTTTGTTCCAATTGAAATATTTTGGAAAAGTTTCTAACTTTGGGATAAAGTAAGTATATGAAAAATAATAAGAATATAACTATTAAACACATCGCGCAAACGTTGGGTATCTCCATCTCGACGGTTTCTCGCGCCTTGCACGACGCCTACGATGTCAGTCCAGAAACACGTAAAAAGGTTATGGCATTGGCAGAAGAACTCGATTATAAACCCAATCCTTACGCTGTTAGTCTTGTGAAACAAAACACCAATATGATAGGCGTTTTGCTGCCTGAAATTGCGGTTTATTATTTTTCTATGGTCGTCAAAGGGATTCAAGACGTGGCGTATAGTGTGGGTTACAATGTCATGTTTTTTATCTCTGGCGAGTCGTTGGAACGAGAAAAAAAAATTCTTAAAAATTTGAATGTCAATAGTTTAGATGGTTTACTGGTGTCTGTTTCAAGCGAGACGAACACCTCTGAGCATTTTAAAAAACTGATAGACCAAGGTTTGCCCATTGTCTTTTTCGACCGTGTTTTGAATGATATTCAAACGTCAAAAGTTGTACAAGACGATTATCAAGGGGGATTCGATGTGACGCAACACTTTATAGACCAAGGTTTTACACGCATCGCACATTTAGCGGGTAGTAAAAGCCTCAATATATCGAAACAACGGCTGCAAGGTTACCTTGATGCTTTGACACAAAACGGTCTGCCCATTAATAAGAAATATATTCTTTATTCGGGTTATACAGAAGAAGACGGGTTACGGGATATGTCTAAGTTGTTGGAAGTCAAACCATTGCCCGATGCGCTGTTTTGTGTCAACGACCGTAAAGCGATAGGTGCGATGCTCGCCTTGAAGCGTTATGGCTTTAAAATTCCGCAACATATTGCGATTGCTGGTTTTATGAATGCCCCTATAACGGAGGTCGTTACACCGAGCATGACAACCGTTGAACAAGCGGCTTACGAAATTGGCTCCAAAAGCTGCCAATTGCTTTTGGAGCATATCAAAAACCCAAATAAGACACCCGAGACGGTTGTTATGCCCAGCAAATTGATAATTCGAGAGTCGAGTATTAAGGTTTAGGGGTTTATACTGAGGGGTTATTCATTATCGTCCTCAGAATTCCACTCTTCTAAATTATCAACAGGTCTGGGCAACCTTCCTTCTAACCATTCTTGAAGCAAATCGGGTGTGAAATCTATTGAAGTTGATTCAATAATCCATGATAAATAGTCTTTGGGTCCGCCATTCATGTAAGGAGGTGGTGAAACAGGATAAAAAGTTGTTGGTAACCTCTCGTCCAAAGAAAGGTAATTCACTACATGCCCTATCTCTTGTACGACTTGCCAAGCAAGTGGATGTTCAATATTTATCTGAAACTTTATCCACCATAAATCATTATCAAATTCACCACTACCAATTGATGTTTCTATGCTTGGGATTTTCAGCATATAATTTATCAATTTATCGAAATTAATTCTACTCATTTATTTTAAGCTATTCTGCTTGTCTTTTATCATGCACTGAGGGATAACAACAGTACAATTAAATGGTTGTTCCTTTTTTTATCGCTTCCATAATCCTAATTTGCTCAATCACTTGTTCTGGTTTCACGGACAATTCTCCGCCATTGACGATGGTTTCGTAGAGGTTTTCAAACAAAAGCCCGAAGTTTCCTGCCTTTGTTGCGATTTTTCCTTGAAAATGTAATCCATTGAGGTCTGTATTCAGTGTGCCATAGAGTGAAGGGTCTTCGTCGCCAAAACCTTTGCCGGTGGGCAACATCCCTGCTTTGAGCATATCCTCTTGCGGGTCAATACCATATTTAACATAAGAACCATGTGTACCATTAATCCGATAACGTGGCGAAGGTTCACGGACTAAAAGACTGGCTTTCAAGGAAACTTGGAAACGCCCATAATCCAATCGAAGGTCAAAGGCATCGTCAATACTTGTATTTTCACGCTGCGTCATCACTTGACCGCTGAAACTTTTAGGTGTACCAAAAAGGACAAGAGCTTGGTCGAGAATGTGTGCACCTAAATCGTATAAAACACCTGTTGCCAACGAAGGTATTTCTTTCCATTTTTTAGGATTGGCATTCGGAGACCAGCGGTCGAAACGGGCTTCATAGTTCAAAATTTCGCCAACGAGACCGTCTTTGATGACTTGTTGAACGGTTTGAAAGTCACCATCGAAACGCCGATTTTGATAAACCGACAACACTTTCCCCTGCTTTTCTGCCAAATCCATCAATATTTCACATTCTGCAACGGTTGCTGCCATCGGTTTTTCAACCAAAACGTGCTTGCCTGCTAAGAGACTGCGGCGCGCATAATCGAAATGCGTTTCGTTTGGACTGCTGACGACAACGAGGTCAATGTCTTTGTCATTGATGACTTCATCGAGGTTTTTGACCGATTTTACTGAGGGGTATATTTCTGATGCTGTTGATGCTGAATTTTGCACAACCGTTTTCAAACGGAAGTTAGGATTGGTCATTAAAAAAGGTGAAATGAGGTATCTACCTGAAAGACCGAAACCGATGAGACCGACGTTTAACATTTTCATATTGTTGTATTCTTAGTTGATAATGGATAGTTGATAATGGATAGTTGATAATGGATAATTTTAAAGCGTTGAAAATTATAGGGTAAAGGTAAGGATAATGAGGTGTTAATTTTCAAAAAGGAAAGGAAACTGCCTATGTTCAACGATTATTATTTTATAATTTCTCCCTAATTTTCAAACCGAATATTGAGTTTTTTGTAGAAAAACCACTTTTTAGTGCTGAATTAGTTTATTTTTGTAAAAAAAATCAATTCAATATGGATGCTTTAATAGATAAACAACCTTTGAGTAATATTCAATTAAGATTGCTCCAACTATTTGCACAAGATGTTTCAGATGAAGACTTGAAAGCCATTCAACGGATGATTGTGCGCTATTTTGCTGAAAAAGCAACTACCGCAGCCGATGAAGATTGGGATAGAAAAGGCTATACTGCCGATGCTTTTAAAGCGGAACACATGAGAACACCTTATAAAAGTGCTAAAACTCAAAAATGAAACGAGTTGTCTTAGATACCAATATTTTACTTGTTGCGATTTCAAAGCGTACCGAGTATCATGTGATTTGGCAAGCTTTCCAGAATGGAGAATATGAATTGTGTGTAACAACTGATATTCTTGATGAATACAGCGAAAAACTATCAGAGAAGTTTCGTCCCGAGGTTGAAGAAAATGTCATGAAAGCCATTGAAAACTCACCTGACGTAGTTAACATAAACAAATACTATTTCTGGAATCTTATTACGGTTGACCCAGATGATAATAAATTCGTGGATTGTTCAGTAGCTGCAAATGCACATTTCATCTGTACAGAAGACAAGCATTTTAATGTTTTGAAAAAAGTCATATTCCCTCCAGTGACGGTTATTTCGGCAGATGATTTCGTTGAAATACTAACGGGTATTCGACCTGTTAAAAACAAAGGAGCAAATAAATGAGAAAAATTGGCAGAATGACATCGAGTTACTCCGCCAATTTTACTTCTACTATTGTTTCACAAACTTCAAAACCGCCCGTTTCTCTCCACTTAAACACTCAATAAAGTAAATACCATTGACCAAAGGACTGACATCAAGCGTTGTTTGCGCCTTGCCAACCGTTGTTTTTGACAACAGCTTTTTGCCATTAATGTCATAAACAGAAACAAGTGTTTCTTTTGTTAAATCAGAAAGAATAACAGTTAATTGGTCATTAACAGGGTTCGGATTTATGGAAAATACTGAGGGGTCTGTTTCAACCGTTGCGGTGCGTGTAGCGCAAGGACTTGTGATTGAGTTGAGATAAATTTCAAGCTGCGTATAGCCATTTGCGCCAATATTATTGCGGTCTGCGGCATTGTTTGGGTTCAAGCCTTTTGATACTTCGTAGGCATCAGGCATACCGTCGCGATCGGTGTCCACAGGTGCTGCTGTTGAATTGTAGGTTGGTGTTCCTCCTACATTTGCAGGGCTGTCAATGATTCCTGATGGGTGCGAAATGCCTGTTCCTGTCACTAATGCATACGTTGCGCCTTCAAAAGTAGCTGTTCCTGTACGTGTTTCACGGACGATACGGCGGTCAATGGTGTCTCTACAAGGCAATGTTGCACCTGCGCTGTCCAAAACAGAGGCATAAGCATCTTCTGCTGTTTGGGTTCTGATGCTTGGATAATTGAAAGGATTGGTTTGTTTTGCAGCTGTCAACAAAGCCGTTGCGTTAGCATAACTGTCTTTTTGCATGCCTTTTGCCCAGTTATCGGCTGTGACATCAGGGAAACCGTAAACATAGTTGCCGGCTACATAGAACTTGCCGCCCCAAACGGTGTCTGTGCCATTGTAGTAAAAACTGGTGTAATTGAAAATGCGGTTGCGCTTGTTGGAGGTCGAACTGGTCGTCAAACTGCCGGGTGTGGCGGGTCCTGGTTTGTAGTAATTGTTGACCATATTATAAAAACCGCCTTCGCCACCATAACCAGAGTTGATATTACCCCAATTATAAACGACATTGTTGCGGAAGTCGGTTGAGTCTTTAAATTGTTGCCCAACATAACGTGTACCATTGAAACGAGGTGTCCGAGAGGTATGATGTGCCATCAGATTGTGGTGATATGCCGCATTTTCGCCGCCCCAAATACCTGCGTAGCCGTGTTGTCCTTTCATGTGGACGGAATTAAAAAGACTTTCGCTGATGATACACCATTGCAAAGTGAAGTTTTTGATGTCATAAAACGTCGCTGTTTCGTCAATAGACCAACTGAACGAGCAGTGGTCAATGATGATGTTTTGATAATTGCCCGACCAACAATTAATGGCATCGTCTTCTACGGCATTGGCATCACCAAATCGGCTGCGGATGTATCGAATGATGATATTACTCGCTTGAATATTCAAAGTATAGCCCGTCAAACAAATGCCGTCACCCGGTGCGGTTTGCCCTGCGATGGTGATATTGCTCTGTTTTAATGACAATTTGCTTAGCAATTTGATTTCTCCCGATACCCTAAACACGATGGTGCGATTGGGCTGACTGATGGCATCGCGCAAACTGCCCGTACCCGCATCGTTGAGATTGGTGACTTCATAGACGGTGCCGCCACGTCCGCCGAGGGAAAAGCGTCCACCACCTTCAGCTTCTGGAAAAGCGAGTTGTTGGGCTGATAAAGCCGTTGATAAAAGGAAAAAGCAAAGAATGGTGACGTATGACTGTTTAAACATCTTGTTGTTGTTTTAATTTTTAATGATTGTTTCACAAAAATAAGTTAATAGATTGGTTATCAGATGTTTAATAGCGGCAACGTTTCCGTTAAATGGGTGGTTTATACTTAAAAAGCACCCCCTCAGTATTTTGGCATAATTCGATGGTTTTCCTTATCATTATGCCTTATTTTAGAACAACATTAAACAATTGAACAATGAATTTTACTTTAGAAAAATCAATAGACATGCTTGAACGCACACCACACGTACTGAATGAAATGTTGCAAAATATGTCTGATGACTGGACTTCCCACAACGAAGGTGGCGAAACGTGGAGCGTATTTGACATCATCGGTCATCTGATTCATGGAGAAAAAACGGATTGGATGCCCCGAACAGACATCATTCTTTCTGAAAATACGGACAAAACCTTTGAGTCGTATGACCGCTTTGCTCAATTTGAAAACAGCAAAGGAAAGTCATTGTCGCAGCTTTTGGATGAATTTACCTTATTGCATAAAGAAAATGTGGCTCGGCTGCGTTCAAAAAATCTGACCAACACACATTTAGTTAAAACAGGTATTCATCCCGCTTTCGGAGAAGTGACTTTGGCACAACTGCTTTCTACATGGACGGTGCATGACCTCAACCATATTGCCCAAATCTGCAGAGTCATGGCTTATCAATATCAATCAGATGTTGGACCCTGGGTCGCTTATTTGGGTATATTGAAATCGGCGTGAAGACCCCTCAGTATTTTTAACAAAAACTGCCTTGTAACAAATTCGTCACAAGGCAGTTTTTATGAAAAATACTGAGGGGTATCAAAATGGCTTAATACCCAGGATTCTGCTTCAACTTTCCTTGATACGCGTCCATTGTAGCTTGGTCAAAAGGGAAAAGCTCGCTTTTGTTGGGCGTAAAGTAGAACGCAAAGGCTTGCCACAAGGGTTTGCTATCAATGGCAGCCGTAGAGGTTAAGTGTTGCCGCCAATCGAGTTTTGTCCAACCTGTTGTCGGGCTGGGTGTTTGGATGGGCGTATTCAACGGCTGTTTCGTACCTGTGGCAATGGTTGAGAAAAACTCAATTTCTTCACCATTATTGCGCCAGTAAAGTGTCAAAGGAACATTGGCATACTTACCAACGCCATCGCGAATATCCTGAATCGCTTGACGGGCTTCGTCAATTTTAGCACCTAACAAATTCCAACGAATCAAGTCATATTTGCGAATGGCTTCGCTGCCAAATTCTAACCAACGTTCATTGACAATGGCATCAAAAAAGCCGGCTTTTGTTTTCGGTGTTACGCCTATTTTCGCTTCATTGCCTTTATATGCCCGTTTGCGGACTTCTTCAAAAGCAGAAATAGCGGCAGGTGTCGGGTTGCCTACGATTTCGTTTTCAGCTTCTGCAAACATCAAAAGGACATCAGAGAAACGGATAAGAATCCAGTTGTATCCAGGATTCAATGCCGTTCCAGGCAACAAAGGGTTACGCCAAAGTTTTGACCATTTGGCATCACACATTTCACCCATACGGCGAGGTTGTTTGGCGTTGTTGGCATTGACTTGATAAGGGCCAATCGTAATATCGCGGCGTGTATCGAGTGTATCAAATGCAAAAAAGTAGTTTGGCAAAGGGATAATAGCACCGCCACCCGTGCCATAACGTGAAGCGGGGTCGCAACGAATACCATTGTAATTACCCATGCGGCTATCGGAATTGCTGTTTGAACCACCTGCCCCTACTTCATAAATGATTTCTCCAGCAGGGTCATAAGTGAAAGCACAGACGTATTTTTTCCAAATATCTTCAAAAATAGGTACGAGTGTGTGTTGATTGCGGTTTGCCATCAATTCAGCACATTCGTCGCGGGCAATTTTGTAGTAATTCAAATAGTCAGCGCGGCGTTCCATTTTTTTAGAATCGTTACGCAATGAAAAACCACCTCTGTGTAAAGCCATTTTCGCACGCAAAGCTTTGGCAGCTCCTTTTGTGATGCGCTCGTTGCGAACAGCGACCTCTGTACGCCAAGGCAACAGGTCTTGAGCCGTTTTTAAGTCAGCGATGAGTTTGTCATACGTATCGTCGCGGTTGGCTTGTGGATAGAACAGGTCTTTTTCGCCATAAGCAGGATTCATAGGTGCAGGCACATCGCCCCAGTTCCGAATCAACTCAAAATAAAAAGTCGCGCGTAAAACCAATGCTTCACCGTGCAAACGGCGCATTTCTTTTTGGTCGGCAGCCGCACCTGATGTATAAGCGACAGATAACGGCAATTGCTCGATACACAAATTGGCTTTTTCAATACCTCGGTACATTTGAAGCAAAGGATTGCGTACTTCGTTATTACTCAAAAGCAATTGATAACGCGCAATCCCACGTCGTCCGTTGTCAAGATTACCAGAGCAAATCATTTCGTCTGAGTCGAATGGATAGTATTGACTGATTCGGATGCCATAGCCGTTATCGCCTTGGAGTTCATCATAAACACCGATTAGGGCATTTGTGGCATTGGAGACATCGCCAAAAACTTGCGTGACGCTGTATTGTGAAACAGGCTGAACTTCCATGAAGTCTTTACAGCTATTGGCAGAAAGAGTCAATGTTAATAACAAAGCTCCTTTTGCGATATTTTTGATTATATTTTTCATTTTTTGATTATATTTAAACAATAAAATCCTGATTTTTAATAGCTATTTAGCGACACGAATTTCACTAATTACACGAATTGATTTTTAATTCAGATTTGACAAACTTAAAATTCCGTCATTTTAATTCGTGTAATTTGTGAAATTCGTGTCTGACCTCAGTATTGACCAATTTTTAATAAAAATACTGAGGGGGGGGTAATGATGAATGATAAATGATGAATACTGTTTTAAATTCATCATTTATCATTCATAGTTCATCATTAGATTAAAACGTTGCATTCACACCCAAAACATACGCTCTTGCACGTGGATAGGCGGCGAAGTCAACACCTGATGTCAAAGGGTCGCTGTTCCGAGCTGTTACTTCTGGGTCGTAACCAGTGTATTTTGTGAATGTTTTCAAATTATTCACCGTCGCAAAGATTCTAAAGTTTTGCATACGCAGTTTTGCAGCCACGATTCGGGGCAAAGTGTAGCCCAAAGTAACGTTATTTATGCGCAAAAAAGAACCATCTTCAATGTCCGTTGATTTCACAAAATAACGTTGTGCATTGGCAGGAAACCATGTTTTGGCATTGACATTCATCGCTGCCAAAGCCGTTGGGTCTGTCACTAATTCACCGTTTGCATCAATATTCGTCCAACGGTCTTTCACGGTTGCCAATACGTTTTGGTTAGGGAAAGTGCCGTCTGTCCATTCAATCTTATTGGCATTATAAATGTCGTTGCCATAGACAAAATTGACAAAAATACTGCAATCGAAGCCTTTATAAGCGAATTGGTTGTTCCAACCACCGATAAATTTAGGTGCGGCGTTACCAATCACTTGACGGTCGCCGTCCGTTGTAATCAAACTATCATTGTTAATGTCTTTGATTTTGAGCGAACCTGGGCGAATTGAGCCTGAAATAGTGGCAGAGCTGGGTATGCCTTTTTTCAATGTATAAGTTTTAGTCGTTGCATTGTAATCAAAGTCTTCAACTTTATACCACCCGTCAGTAACGAAGCCGTACATCAAGCCGACTGGCTGACCCACTTTTACTAAAAAATCGTCTGCACCGTCAGAGCCTTGCCAGCCTGAGTTACGTGTTTGTTGTTGTAAACCACCGAGGCTTTCTACGCGGTTGCGATTGAATGATATATTGAAGTTTGATGTCCAAGTAAAGTCTTTTTTACGAATAATCTCACCATTTAATTGAAATTCTAAACCCCGATTAGACGTAGAACCCACGTTTTGTAGCTGCGAAGAATAACCCGTAACAGGTGGAATCGCAACAGCCAAAAGCAAGTTTTTACCTGTATTTTTGTAAGCATCAATCGTCAATTGGATGCGATTGTCCAAGAAACCTAAGTCCAAACCAATGTTTTGAGACTCTGTGCTTTCCCATCTCAAAGCACCATTCGCCAAAGCAGAAGGTGCAAAACCTGGCAACAAGGTATGATTCAAAGCGTATTCTCCTGTCGCACCATACAATTGTAGGTATAAAAGGTCGCTGATACGGTTGTTACCCGCATTGCCGAAACCTGCGCGTAATTTACCATCTGACAACCATTTGATGTCTTTGAACATTTTTTCGCTTGAAAAACGATAAGCTACCGAACCAGCAGGGAAGTACAATAAGCCGTTTTCGTACTTAAACTTCGTCGAACGGTCTGCCCGCATAGAGAAACTCGCTAAGAATTTTTTACTAAAATCGTAGTTCACACGACCAAAGAAAGAGAAAATACGGCTGTACGGTGATTCAAAAGTCGTCGGTTGCGGTTGTGTTGCACCTGTTGGCGCAGAGCCTAAACTCATATTTGACAACGCTTTGTCAACTGAAATGTCAGCAGGTAAATAACGTGTTTCTATGCCCAGTGTTTGCAATTGCGTTTGATACAATTCTTGACCAGCCAAAAATGACAAGGAGTGATGTTTTGGCATTTTTGGGACAAAAGAAAGCGTATTCGAGTTGTTAAAAGTCTCGCTTCCGCTGGTGTTAATCCGTGCAACAGGTAATCTGGAATAATTCCGCGCCAGATTTGTGATTTTACTATAAAACTGATCATCAACAGTACTGTTGTTGTCATAGCCCACAGTTGATTTAAATGTCAAACCTTTAACGATTCGATAGCTGAAATTACCGCTCAAGTTGAGGTTACTTGCCCTTTTTTGGCGATATTCTGCATCTGCTAAAATGACAGGATTAATCAATTGTGATGAACCCAAAAAGAGTGATTCGTCAAACTCGTCAATTGGAATTGCCGACCTCACCGATGCCAAAGGACGGAATATAATGGTGTGACGCAAGCGGTTTGTTGTTCTTGTTCCAGAGCTGGTTGTACCGATACCGTCAACAGTTTGATTGAGATAACGTGCTGTGAAGCCAAACTGAAATTTATCACTTGCCTTATGATTAAGCTTAAAATTGACCAAATTACGGGTAAAACCAGAGTTTATTTGAATCCCTTCTTCTTGGTTACGGGTCATACTCAAGTTATAAGTCGTCTTGTCCGTTCCGCCTGAAATGGCTAAGTTGTGGTTTTGATAACCCGCTTGGCGACCAAATACTTTGTCTTGCCAATTGATGCCTTCTTGATCTTTATAAACACTCAAAGTATCAAAAGTAGAGCCATACGCGCGCAGTTGCGTTGAGTCGCTTGCACCAATCAATCGAGACCTTTCCCATTGGAAAACAGTAAAGTCATAAGGGTTCAAAACATCCATCGTTTTTGTAATTTGGCGATAGCCAACAGAGCCATTATAAGTTACGGTTGTGCGCCCTGCTTTGCCCGATTTTGTGGTGATGATGACAACGCCGTTTGCACCCCGTGCGCCATAAATCGCTGTGGTCGAAGCATCTTTCAAAACGTCAACCGAGGCAATATCCTGTGGCGAAAGAACGCTCAAAGCATTTTCCACTTGGATGCCATCAACGATATAAATAGGTGCATTGTCCTGTGTAATCGAACCACCACCACGTACACGTATAATAACGTCTGCGCCTGGCGCCCCCTCAGTAGTCGTCACTTGCACACCTGCCAAACGACCTGCCAAAGCTTCTGCGGCACTTGATAAAGGTATGTCTCTCAATTGTTTAGAATTGACAGACGATACCGAACCGAGTACATCACGCTTGTTGACCGATTCGTAACCAATAGCCACTACTTCATCTAACAATTTAGCATCAGACACCAACTTTATCTCTAATATTGATTGATTGCCAATAGCCACCTTTTGTGTGATATAGCCGATAAAACTAAACGATAAGGTGCCGCCTTCTTTGGGTACATCCAATGTGTAGTTGCCGTCAAGGTCTGTTAATGTTCCTTTTGTTGTGCCGTCTAAAACAATAGACACACTTGGCAGAAGCTCACCTGTAACGGCATCGCTCACCTTACCCGTTAAGGTACGTTGAGCGAAAGTTGTCGTCGCAAAACAAGCAAAAAGGATAATAATAGTTAAGACTTTTTTCATGTTGAGAAATCTTTACTTTTAAAGTGAATAAAAAAATAATTCATACAAATTAGTGTGAAAATATACGCTGATACTGAGGGGTCAAATTTTATTATTGACAAACGACTTTAAGCATATTCGTTTGTCAATTAATAATTTGACGAAACTCAGTAACCAAGAAATTTCATTTATGGGATAAATGATTGCACAAAATTATATAACGTTTGGGAGTTCGGCTTGTGATTCGTCGGTAACGTTTCCGAAAAGGTGTAGCGAAAACACTGAAGGAAGGTTTGGGTCAATAATAAACTTGGTCAAAACGGCGCATAAAAAAAGCGACTTCCTTTCAGAAGCCGCTTTTTTTATGCGAAAAATCATTTACAACTTAACCACCACACTTTTCCCCAAATAAACACCCTGTGGCAAATCCACTATCACCAATGTATTATTGTCTTTATCATTGGGAATACACATAAAACCATCACCTTTGGTCGTATAAATACCCGGTATTGTGAGTAATATTCTGCTCAATTTCCTCGATGGGTCAGCGACCGTTAACGTTTGGACTTTATTGTTTGTCATTTTAAGCATTGCCATGCCTTGGCTGTCCATTTTTACTTTTTGTCCTTTGACGAGTTCTATTTCTCCCGCTTTATAAAAAGCCAATTGTGTGATGCCCAATGTCTTGTGCGTCACGGCTTGTAAATCAGCGGTGTTAGACAGAATGTCAATGTTGCGATTGTTGGAACTGGTCGCTGCGAGTGCTTGTTCGGTGACATTTGGCACGACAATATATTGATATGAAGCCGCTTTGGGGCTATTGCCATGGTTAAACCACAACTTAAAAACTTCTTCACTGACCAATTCTTTACTGATATTTTTTTGGTCAGTAATGTCCGACCAACGCCCTGTTTCGGTCTGATTGGATAGGTTAATGGTGGTGGGTTCAGGAAATATATAACCTATTTTATCTTGGTACACCCATTTCACTTTGTCCGCTACTCTATTGCCGTGTGGAAGGATTTTTTTCTCTCCGTCTTGCATAACAGTTACTTCACTACGCAGCAAAACTTGATTGATGGTCGTGGCAACAGGCAATTTGGGGTTGGATTTAATACCCGCTCCAAGACACACATATTCTTCATCAAAAAAGAACCACGATTTTTTGGCTTCGACCATATCATGTGGACTTTTGAAATCAAAAGCAACCGCACCGTATAGACCATCGGTCACAGCACCCACAAAATCCGTCAAGCCGTCTTTCTGAATCTCTTCTGGAGCAGGCAGTTGAGGCTTTTGCATAATGGTCGTACCCGATATTTTTTGCCAATCATACACCGCCCAGATATTGTGGTATTCATCACCTTTGAGCATCAAATAATTCGTGCCATCGGCTCTGTGATGTGTCAATTTCCCAGGGCCGTTATAGGGTTCTTCCATATTGCGGTTTCGAGTAGAAAACATCCTGACAGTGGTATAAAAATTGGGACGCTGAAAAACAAAATGCTCTGTTTGCCAAAAAAACTTAGCAAATGATAGCGCAGGTTTTGCCTCCCCTTTCCTCAATTTGAGAATGTCTTCCAACTCCTTTTTCCGATAATCGGTATTGACCAACATCCTTTCTATTTCAAGCGTGCCTTCGGGATGAAATGTTGTTTTGTTGGAAATACTTCTGTTTTTGACACCAACATCTTCATATATGCCGTACACCAATTGTTTGTAAATGCCGTCCAAATAATAGTCCACCAATTGGTTAATGTGTTCTTTCGAAAATTCATACTTCGTGCCGCGTACATAAGAAGCCCACTCGCCAAAAGCATTGGCAAATTTATGATAACCGTAAGAAGTTGTATTGTTAACCCTGTCAACACGGTGGTGAAAACTATAATCCTGCTGAATACCTCGCTCCCCTGTCGAAAACTTTATTTCCTCTCCTATGATTTTTATAATTGTATCAAACGCTGCATCATTACCTAAAAAAAGGGCGTTTTTGGCAAAAATACCTGCAATCACAATCCTATCACCGCTTGGACGCGCACCCGAAGCATTCATATTGGCTCTGCCAATCATGGGCTGCGCTTTTGCGACCAAATCCTTGGGCAATTCATCGCCTATTGCCAGCATCAGCTCTATCAAATTTGTGGGCGTTGTGATTTGATTGTCATGCCAGTTGTCGCCCACAAAATCGTTTTTGACCCAATAGTTCAAACCTTTTATAATCACTTCTTTCACTTTGGGGCTTTTGTAAAAAGCAGACGTTTTGTCTTGGTAAGCTCTGGCGATATACGCCAAATCGCGCGTATGTCCGCCGTGCGGAAAACTGGCAGTTCTACTAAGGTCACTATAATTTATGCCTTTAAAACTGCCGTCTTCATTCATTTTAGCCACAATCGCTTCCACTTGACCATCATTGGTTTTATTACTCAAAAGGTCTGTTATAATCCGTTGTTTTATAATCCCTAAATCTTTGGATTGGGCATTGCTAAAGCTAACAGCTATTAAAAGAATGGATAGCAGCGAAATTGATTTAATCATGTTGTTGTTGACTTTTTGATAATAGTAAAACAAAAAGAGGATGTCGTTTACCCCCTCAGTATAGAATGGTCAAAATTGGTTCTTTTTTCTTGAAAAAGAGATACTATACGCTTTAAACGGCAGAAAATGAGACAAATGACAGCAGCGGCAACACAACAATACCCCCTCAGTATAGAGACATTGTAAAACGCATTTTAATGATTTGTGAAGAAATTTAGATTTAATTCGATACTTGTCGAAATACTTAATCATTTTGTCGTCTTTTCAACGCTACCCTATTGTTTTCTAAACAAAGTATTTCGATATTTGTCGAAACATAAAAATTAAATAAAAATGAACATCGTTTTCAAGGCCTTAAATGACCCAATTAGGCGTGAAATTTTAGAAATTCTAAAAGAAAAGGATATGACGGCAGGCGACATATCAGAGCAATTTGACGTTGGCAAACCGACGATTTCACACCATTTAGATTTACTGCGACAAGCCAACTTGGTTACGTCCGAAAAAGACGGTCAGTTTGTCATTTATGCCATAAATACCACCGTTTTAGATGAAATTATGAAGTGGCTATTAGATTTAAAAAAATAAATTTTTCAATAATTAAATTTTATAAAGAAATGAAAACCAGTAACTTAGTTCAAGTATTGTCCATTATCGCCCTCGTTTGTGCGCCTTTCGTTTACGCTGCTTTTATCTGGGATGCCCTGCCAGATCGTGTACCCACACACTTCGGTATTTCTGGCAAACCCGATGCTTATGGGTCAAAAATCAGTGCTTTAATACCGGTTGTGATATTGATGGTGGTGGGCTTGGGTGTTTATTTTTTGATAACAAATATCGAAAAAGTGGACCCCAAAAGAGCCAAACAAGCCTCAAAAGACACTTTTGGCAAAATAGCGATGTTGACTTTGATGCTGATGAGTGGCGTGTCGCTTTATATCGTTCATTCGACTTTACACAGCGCAACAGGCAACTTCCTATTTGTCCTTATGGGTTTGTTTTTTGCCGCTATGGGCAACTTAATGCACAGCGTTCAGCCCAATTATTTTGTCGGTTTGCGGCTGCCGTGGACTTTGGCAAATGATGAAAACTGGCGCAAAACACATCAATTAGCAGGTAAATTGTGGTTTGGTGGTGGGCTGTTGATAGCGGTTGTTTCTTTGTTTTTATCGCCGCAGTTTTCTATAATTTTTATGTTGTGTGCCATAACTATCATGGTTGTCATTCCGACTGTTTTTTCTTATCGAATGTTTAAAAAAACACCCCCCCCAGTATAAAAAGGCATTCTAAACAAAAGAGCTACGAATTACACAGATTTTGCGAATTTTACTAATTAGGACGTATGGGTTATGTCGTAATTAGTAAAATTCGTAAAATCTGTGTAATTCGTAGCACAAAAAAACCATTCTGTGCATACAGAATGGTTTAAGCAACATAAACTTAATGTTTACGCAATATCTTTTTAATGGTGTTTAGTGTTTAGTCTAACCAAACACTAAAAACCAAAAACCATACACTTTACTGAACAATGAATTTTTGAATTTGACCTTCCATTTTGATAAAATACATGCCAGAAGTCAAGTTTTGGACATTGAAATGGTCTGTCTCGAAGCCATTGCCAACCAGTTTGCCCGTCATATCGAAAATACCAAATACTTCAACTGTGCGTCCAAAATTCAAATTACCATTTGAAATCGGGTTTGGATAAACAGGAGCAGATTTAGCGGCTGCTGCAATTTCTTTTGCACCACTGATGAGCGCAGAAATAGGCGTACCTGTGAATTTGCCACCGCCACCTGTCAATGCAGGCGAACCTGCTACAGGACGGAAATCAGGAGTCGTAGAACTTGCTAAAGGATTGACCAAAACCGTACCCGTTGTGAAAGCCACTGGGTCAACTTTGTTCGTATTTGCTGCCAATTTGAACCAAGCTGTCAAAGCGTCCAATTTAGCTTGTGAGGTTGTACTTGCTGATACCTCCATCAAACCATTTGCCGTTGATGTAGCAGGTGCAAAAGCGGCTGTTGTGTTGACAATCAAGTTATTAGACAACATAATTTGTTTTGATACAGCATCAACAGGTGTAGTTGGCAACACCAAAGCCAAAGCGGTTACATCGTTTGTGTTGCGGATACAGCTGTCACCATCAAGCATAGCGAAGTTGCGATAACCCATGAAAATCGTATTGACAATACGTTGGCTTGAGTTTCTTCTGATACGTGCACCACGACGGAAAGCACTTTGCGCTGTCGTACTCAAATCTGACCATTTTGAGCCTACTGGAACGGGTCCAATCATCGTAAAGTTAGAGAAAACGCAGCTTGTATAAGGTGAAACGTTAGCTGTACCTGTTGCTTCGTTATCGCTTTCAAAACCTTCTGAAGTAGAAGAACCAGAAGAAGCATTCCAAGTCAAGTCAAAATAATCAGCGTCACGCACGCCGATACCGAATTGGCTGATACCTTTGTAACCGTTGTCCGTATCAAAATCGTCGTCCGTGCCTTTCCATGCGATGAGGTATTTTGAGTTGACCGTACCGCCAAACCACTCGAAAGAGTCGTCACCAGAGTAAGATACTTGAATATTGTTAACGGTTGTACCCGAACCCACTGCGCCAAAAGTCAAACCATTGATTTCTTTATTTACTTCAAAAGCCAAACCACCGAATTCAAGGCGCAAATAACTGATGATACCTGAATTGTCAGCAAGGTCTGTGCCGCCAAATTTAGCCAAATCTGCATCAAAAGTAACGCCATAGAAGCCTTCCATTTGAACGTCCGATGTAGAAGTCCAAAGATTATGCGGTGCTTTTCCTGCTTATAACAAACCGCCCCAATCACCTCTCTCACGTGCGCCTACTGCTTTTGCAGACGTGATGACAACAGGTTTTGCAGCAGTACCAGTGATTTCGATTTTACCACCTCTTTCGACGATAATTGAAGCGTAGTTTTTAGGTGTTGTACTCAAATCCGCTTGGCAACGAATGACTGTACCCGCAGGAATAACCAATTTACCACCGCTTCTAACGACGATAAAACCTTTGAGCAAATAGACTTTGGTTGCATCTAATGTCAATGTGCCTGTAATGTCTTTTTCACCTGGTTTTGGAAGCGATGAAGCCATGCCGTCAAAAGTTGTCAAGTCAGTTGGTTCGCCATAAACGGCATTTTTAGGGTCAAAATTTGTCCAGCTTTTTGTCCAATCGGCTGCTGCATCAGAGGTCAAAGCACCGATATAAGTTGTGCCTTGCAATTGGAAAGATTGAGCAGATACCGAAACTGTTAGAAATAGAGCCAGAGCAATAAGTACATTTCTGTTCATCATGTAGAATTTTTTAAAATTTAAAAATGAATATTTTTCGTTAATTTAAG
>JANLQI010000239.1:0-27252 GCA_031367705.1 Saprospiraceae bacterium
AACCGTCGAAGGTATTCAAATCTTCGCTCGGATTAGAGGGTTTGTCTCTACTTGCCGTAAACATAAGATGAATGTCTTTGACGCTATTAAAGATATTTTCGCTCGAAAAACTTTCCTATTTAAATTATCCTAAGCAGTTACTTCATTTGTATATTTAAGTTCACTTGCTGAGCTTAAAATATTAGCTAAATCAAAGTACGATTTATGGAATTTTTTCAATTCTTCAATCTGTTGGTCTTTGATTTCTGTAATATCAAATTCAAGGAAAGGTTTCTCATCCATTTTATTCGGTTCGATTAAGTCCGTATAAAACTTGTAGATGATACCATTGGTTAAAATTGCGAACTTTGCTTTTGATACATTGAAATAACGTAAAATCTGATTATCATGGATATCCAATTTTTGTTTCCAATGCTTACACTCAATCAAAATAGATGCATGTCCATCTTTAAAAATGGCATAATCAACTTTTTCACCTTTCTTAATCCCAATATCAGAAATAAATTCTGGAACAACTTCGATTGGGTTGAAAACATCGTATCCTAAAACTTGAATAAAAGGCATGATAAAAGCATTTTTAGTTGCCTCTTCTGTAAAAATTTGGTCTTTGAGTTTAACAACTCTTTCACCCATTTGACGTATTTGGTCTTTGAAATCCATGATGTTGATTTATTAAATTTTGTAATTAATTTAAATTCTGATAGAGAAATTAATTTGATTTTAAAACAGTCCTAAATGTATCAAATAAAAACCATTCAGAAAAAAAATAAATATAAAATATTTCATATTAACGCATAATTAACAAGTCAACCACAAAAACAAGAAAGTTTTGTTAGTTTCAAACACCCCCTCAGTAAAAACTCATTTTCCCCAACAACAGTCTTCGTTCGGCATAAGGGCAAATAAAGTGAAATTTTGATGCCGACATTGAAGATTGCTAATAGCAGGAGGAACATCTATCATCTTGAAACCTCTCGTTTCAACGAGGGGGCTTACGCTACGCTCTCCCCACATCTATCTTCTTTTCAAAACATCACATCTTATTTAGGTTGTTTGATGTGATGTTTTGAAAAGAAGATAGATGAAGGGAGTGGTTACCCATCACCCCGCCGTTGAAACGACGGGTTACAAGATGATAGATGCTCTACTCGTTTTTAGCACTTTGCTCTGTCGGTATAAAATTTGGATTTCATCCCCCTCAGTATTTCAACCTTAAATTCAAGTTCCAGAACTCTAAACTCAAGTTTGAGAACTTCAAGTTAGAGTTGTAGAACTTACTACCCCAAGTTCCAGAACTCCAAGTTAGAGTTGTAGAACTCCCAATCAGAGTTCTAGAACCTCAAGTTAGAGTTGTAGAACTCCAAGTCAGAGTTTTAGAACTCCAAGTTAGAGTTCTAGAACCTTAAGTTAGAGTTTTAGAACTCCCAATCAGAGTTTTAGAACTTACTACCCCAAGTTGTAGAACTCTAAAGTCGAGTTCTGGAACTTCCAATCAGAGTTCTAAAACTCTGATTGGAACATAAAAAAACCGCTAAAAGCCTTTGCAGCTCTTAGCGGTTGTTTACCCAAGTCTCCTGTTTTAGTTCGTCGCAGGTGTCGCAGTAGGCGTTTCAGTCGAATCCTTTGCCTTTTCTTTGACTTGACGTTTGTTGGGTTCTTTTTCCAAAATCAAAGCGTAAACAGGGTTTTTCATTAACTCTTGAATCCTTTTACGGACTTGAGCACTGAAAAACCGGCAATCTTTCGATGCCGTTTCACGAGCCGTTTTCAGTTTGACGGTCAAATTGCCGTTTTTGCTGGCATAATCCACCATAAATTTGAAACCCAAAACGGCTTCTTCAAAACCATTGAGGTCGAAATTCATGGGCAAGTCACCTCGGTATTCTTTGGCAATTTTGAGCCAATACTCGGCAACATCGAGTTTTTCATCACCCAAGTTTAATGCACCTTCGGTTTTTTTTGCAATTTTGCTGCCCAAGGCTTCATAATAGACGTTGGCTTCAGCATGGTGTGCCTCAATGGCTTGAGCAACTTCCTGTATGCTCATGGTAGATAACTCTTCACTTGTTTTCATGTGACAAGTTTTTTTAAAATTAAAAATATGGATTCAAATGGTGTTTATTGGCGGGTCGAAATACCCCCCTCAGTAACATTCGTTATACAAAACAAAAATATCTATATTCATTTGACAATTGCAAATAAATATAGATATTTTTTTAAACTAATAAAAATTAGAAGATTGTTTTATTGAAGCAGACAGAGAAGCCCAGACTATTCAACCCCGATAATGGGCATGAAAGAATTTGTGCCATTGTCGTTTTGCCAAGTAATGCGCCCTAATGTCAAATCCAATACGACATTTAGGCCACCCATATTGTCCCGAAGGTGAACGCAACAGGTTTCTGTTTCATTTACAACGTATCTTGATGTTTCACCACCCTGAGTTTGAATCCAACTTTCTCCATCTTTTATAAAATGACCATCGGCTTGGTAGCTGACAGTCTTGACGGTGTATCCATTCAGTTCGTTGGTTTGGGCTACTGAAGTATCATTTCCTTTAGGTGAAAATATGAGAATAAGCAACAATAAAAGCGCACCACCGCCCATATAATACCATTTCTTGTCAATACCGCCCGTTGTCGGTGCAGGAGGTGAATAAGTCCTTCTGGTTTGCGGCACATCAGCTTTATCGAAGGCTTCGGGCGCGAGTTCATCCAAAAAAGACAAAAGGCTGTTGGTGATTTTAGCCCGTTGCATTTCCAAAGTTTGAAAATCCTGTGTCGCACTGCGGTTTAATTGGACATATTCGGCATAAGAAGAAGACAACATAATCACTTGATTGTGTAAATGACTGCCTTCTGATGCCTTTTCAATGGCTTTTATGGCTTCTTGCAACCGATTCGCTTTGAGTAGTTCAATAATGTAGTTCTTATCCATTTTGTATTGTTTTTATTTTTGGTAAAAATTTTATTCCCTGTTAAGTGTTGTTTACCACAGTACTAGACTGAATGAAAAATGAAAAGAGTAAAATGAAAAATATAAAACGTTGTTTTACAAACATTTAGAAAGCTCATTTTAGGCAAACCATTTTCGAAAAGCGTATAATTTTTAAAGCGGAGTCAAATGAATATTCACCAAAGATAAAAATTGATTTGGTTTCATCTATAAAAATGTCAAAATAAGTATTCATTTTATTCTCTAGAAACCAAAAGCCCTAAAACTGACCGCTCTTTTATGCCCTGCCTTTCACCCTTTCGTCTAATAAAATCTTTGTTTGCGTATTGTTTCTTACTTTTAAGCATTGAAAAAATCATTTTACATCAATCCAATTTTACAAAATGAATCAACGATTACAATGCCTTATTTTAAGTTTCTTTTTGGGCACGTCGCTACTCTCTGCACAAGGTACGCGTTTGTTGCGCCAACCGACGATTAGTGCCAAACACATCGTTTTTGTCTATGCCGACGATTTGTGGTTGGTGGACAGAGAAGGCGGCGATGCCAAACGTTTGACGAGTCACGAAGGCACAGAAAGTTTTCCGCACTTTTCACCTGACGGCAAGATGATTGCTTTTTCGGCTCAATACGATGGTAATACCGATGTTTTTGTTGTCAATACTGAGGGGGGTGAACCGAAGCGTTTGACCTTTCATCCAGATGCGGATATTGTTCAAGGTTGGACACCCGACGGCAAACAAGTGTTGTTTCGGTCTGGACGAACAGGCGTTCCGACGATGATTAATCATTTTTACACCATTGGTACTGAGGGGGGCAAAGAAACGGAATTGCCGATACCTCAAGCCTCTTTTGGTGACCTTTCCGACGATGGCAATTACGTGGCTTATACACCGATTACGCTATGGGACCCTGAATGGCGCAACTATCGCGGTGGTCAAGCGCAACCGATTTGGATTATGAACCTCAAAGATTATTCACTCATCCAAACGCCACAAGCGACAAATGAAAGACACAGTGACCCTGTTTGGTTTAAAAATGAAGTTTATTTCCTTTCAGAAAGGGATTATGCCAACAACGTTTGGAAATTCAATCCACGGACTAAGGATTTGAAACAAATAAGTTTTCACAAGGATTTTGATTGTAAAAGTATAGACGCTTGCGCCGATAGAATTGTGTATGAACAAGGCGGCTATTTACATTTGTATGACCCCTCAGTAAATAAGGCAAAACAATTGGTCATCAATGTCAAAGGTGATTTCAATTGGGCGCGACCACGGTGGAAAGATATTACAGGTGGCGATTTGATTAATGCGTCTTTGTCTCCAACAGGACAACGGGCTTTGTTTGAATCTCGCGGGGAGATTTTTACAGTACCAAAAGAAAACGGTGATGGTCGGAATATCACAAACACCAGCGGCGTGGCAGACCGTTCGCCTGTTTGGTCGCCCGATGGCAAAAAGATTGCGTGGTTTTCAGATGCCAGTGGCGAATATCAATTGATGATTGCTGACCAAATGGGTATGGAAAAACCTCGTGCCATTTCGTTTACTAAACCCACATTTTATTACAAACCTGTTTGGTCTGCCGATGGCAAATACATTTCCTTCAGCGATACAGATTATACCATTTGGATTGTAGATGTCGCCACTGGAACAACTAAAAAGGTTGACTCAGACTTGATGGCGCATCCAAACCGAACCATGAATCCTTCGTTTTCGACAGACAGCAAATGGATAGCGTATGTTAAGATATTGGAAAACCAGTTCAAAGCCGTGTTTTTATACAATATCGAAACAGGACAAAAAACACAAATTACAGATGGTTTAGCCGATGCCATTGACCCCGTTTGGTCGGCTGATGGTAAATATTTATACTTTTTGGCAAGTACAGATTATGGTGTGTCTGCGGGTTGGCTCGATATGAGTACCTACGATTTGCAAGTGACACGTGGTTTATACCTTGTTGTTTTGAATAAAAAAGATGCTTCTCCCCTTTTGCCAAAAAGTGATGAAGAAGAAGTGAAATCAGACGATAAAAAGGAGGCAAAAGACAGCACAAAAGCAAAAGTGGATGACAAAAAGGAGGCAAAAGACAGTTCTAAAACGATAGTCCTTGATTTGGAAGGGATTCAGCAACGCATTTTGTCGGTCAATATTCCTTTGCGCAATTATACATCTTTGATTGACGGCCCAAAGGATTATGTTTTTTATACAGAAGCTGTGCCTAATCAACAAGGTGTAACGCTGCATCGCTATAACTTTAAGGATAGAAAATCAGAGGTTTTTCTAACGCCCATTAGCAGTGCCACAACGTCATTTGACAGAAAACAATTGCTGTATCAAAGTAAAGAAACTTGGGGCATTGTAAAGACAGATGCCATTCCCAAAATGGGCGACGGCAAATTGACCATTGACTTAAAAACCAAAATTGTCCCACAAGAAGAATGGGCGCAAATACTCAAAGAAGGCTGGCGATATATGCGTGATTATCTCTACGTTGACAATGCACACGGTGCGCCTTGGAAACAAGTCTATGAATGGTACAGCCCGTGGGTTAAAGATTGTCGGCATCGGACGGACTTGAATTATATCGTGGATATACTGAGTGGTGAAATTTCAATCGGACATTCGTATGTGAGTGGCGGTGATTTTCCAGACGTGAAGAAGGTTCCAGTTGGTTTATTGGGTGCGGACATTGCCGTTGAGAAGGACGGTTTTAGGATTCAAAAGATTTACACAGGCGAAAGTTGGAATCCAGAATTGAAAGCCCCTTTAGCTGTTCCGGGTGTTGATGTTAAAGTCGGTGATTACATCGTTGCGCTTAATGGAACACCCCTCAGTACAAGCCAAAATTTTTACAGTTATTTTGAAAACAAAGCCGATAAACAAGTGAAATTAACGGTCAATAACACGCCGAATACTGAGGGGTCTCGTTTGGTAACTGTTGTACCCGTTGCTGATGAAGGCGGATTGCGTTCAAGAGATTGGGTAGAAGGGAATCGCCGCAAAGTGGATTCTTTGTCAAAAGGACAATTGGCTTATGTTTATATTCCGAACACAGGTCGTCCAGGTTATAACTATTTCAATCGCTACTATTTTTCTCAAATGAATAAAAAAGGAGCTGTTATAGACGAACGCAACAACGGCGGTGGTTCAGCAGCCGATTATATCGTTGATGTTTTGGCGCGACAACTTCAAGGTTATTTTAACAGCCGCGTTGAAGGACATAAACCTTTTACCGTTCCTAATGATGCTATTTGGGGACCGAAAGTGATGATTATCAATGAACGCGCAGGTTCTGGCGGTGATTTGATGCCTTTCTTGTTTCGGCAACAGAAAGTCGGCCCTTTGGTCGGCGTTCGCACATGGGGCGGATTGGTTGGTACTTGGGACACACCACCTTTTATTGATAAAGGTAGAATGGTTGCTCCTCGCGGCGGCTTTTATGACATCAATGGCAAATGGTCCGTCGAAGGTGAAGGCATTGCACCAGATATAGAAGTGAAACAAAACCCAGCCGATGTACTAAGGGGTAAAGACCCTCAATTGGAACGGGCTGTTGAAGAAGCTATGCGTTTAATGAAAACGCAAGGTGTGCAATTGAAACCTGAACCACCTGCACCTATTAGGTATAAGCGTCCGAATTAGAAACGTAAAAAGCCGTTACGAGAAACGAATCGTAACGGCTTTGTTTTTGGTAAAAAACTCTTTCTCTGACAGTTTCTTATTTTTCTTTTTGATACAAGAACGGATAATGATTATCCTCGTGTTTTAGCCGTTTTTAATGTATATTTGCTTTCTCGAAACCTTTTTTAATCATTTTTTTAAAACATCACTATTTTATGGGTTTAACTTATGCGAATATCGAATTAGTCAATGCTTATGATGAGGAACAAGTTCGTCGTCATATAATTGGCACAGATGAAGTACGTCAAATAACCGTTCAAGCAATGGTTGACACTGGTTCTATTATGTTGTGTATCAATGAAGATATTCAGCAAGTTTTAGATTTACCTTATCTCAAAAAACGGCGTTCTCAAACAGCCGATGGACGAATTTTAGAATTAGATGTTGTCGGTCCAGTGAAAGTGTATTATTTAGACCGTGTTTGTTCAACAAATGCTATCATATTACCCAATAGTCAAGAACCTTTGCTCGGTGCCATACCGATGGAAGAAATGGATTTATATGTCAATCCTTCCAGAAATGAATTAATGCCTGTGCATCCCGATGGTCCGATTATGAGTTTGAAGTAGAAATTTATACCCCTCAGTATAAAGCTTATTTTTCCAACAAAAAAGCCGCTACGATTCAATCGTAACGGCTTTTTTGTTGGAATTATTAATGCAAAAAACAATAGTTTTAATAAGTCAAATAGAATAATCTCTATTTTATAAACGTTTTAACAACCCTAAACTAATTCTTCTTCATCAACATTAATCAACTTTCAAATGAGTTATCGTTGTCTACTTTCTATTGTTCTTTTCAATTTCTTAATCTGTTCAACAATAAAAAGCCAAATAACAAACACGGCTACCATTCGGCTTTTATTACTTGATGACAGTAATAACCAACCATTAGAAACAACTATTAAGTGGCATGGCTTAAAAACAAATAAAGATTATTATTTTAAAACAGATAAAAATGGAAAAGCGATGGTTTCTGTTCCAGGAAATGATACTTATAAAACATCTATCACGCAGTCTTTAGATGAATATAAAGTCGAAGTTCCCAATGATCCGAATTTTCAAACAGATTTAGTTTTGAAATTTGAATTGGAAAAAATAATGCCTCAAAAGATTGAGAATAAACCAATCATCGTTCAAACGCCTTCAAAAGAAACCAAAATTGAGTATCAAAATGTAATAGGATTACAAATACTCAACAAACCAAAAGGTAAACGTTTAGATATTTACGAAATAGAAAGCCAAAAGAAAATTAAAACCATAGAAAGAGATACGCAAAGTTTTGGTTTACTCACCGAAAGGCATTATAAATTGGTTATAGATGGTATTCGTATCGAAAATGACACAATGAATGTATTGTCTTATTCACCTAAAATGGTGCCTTATATCTTGTATTTCAATTTTGATAATTCAGCTCGTTTGTATGCCCTCAATAATACAACGGTCATAAATCTAATACTAAAAAATCTACAAGGTGAAAAAACCGCTGGAGATACTATTCATATAGTTGGCAAAAAAAGCGGCAATCAATATGAAGCAGTTACTGCTAAGAATGGTTCAGCTTTATTCATTGTTCCGAAAGATGATAGTTATGAAATGAGCTTGAAATACTTCCCAAAAATTAGAGTAATCAATGTCGAAAGTAGTCTAAAAACAGATTTGGCAACTTTTTCTTATGAAATTATCTGTCCAACTACGTTTGATATTGATAAACAAAATCTTGAATTCGAAAAATTCCTTGCAAAACGTGATTCTTTATTTCCACTTCCAGACCCAAAATTATTGTCAAAATTAGCTATTGAAAAAGATGCAGTATTGAGACAATTCGGGCAAGACCCACATTATTTTGAGAAAACAAAAAATGTCGTTTGTGCCGTATTAAATAGATTTCGAAACCGGTGGACAGACAAAGTTATTGTAACGGATGTAACAGCAGGCATGTATCCATCTATGAAAGAATTAGCACTGTGGCATGCCTTAGATTTTATGAAAGATGAAAAGAATACTTACGTATTTTTTAACGATGGCGATGATAAAGTTTATTTTCAAAAAGTGATAGGTAGAATTGGTGGCATTTATATGACGCATAAGAATACAACGGACACTCTTGTTAGAATTATGCATTATGCAATGAGTAGAGGAACTGGCGGTGAAGCGCCAGAAAATAATGTTGAAGCACTCGTTGCCGCTGAACAATACGCTTTACCTTTCTCTGAAATGGTGATGATTGCAGACAGTTATAGTCCCATTAAAGATTTAGTTTTAGTGCCAAAACTCAAAAAGCCCGTTCGCATTATTTTATGTCGGGTCATTCCATCAGAAAGTATTCATCCTGATTATCTATGGTTAGCCTATAAAACGCGCGGCTCAATTCATACTATTGATGAAGACATTATGAATCTTTCAACCTTGGTTGAAGGTGATAACGTCACTGTTTTAGGGAAAACTTACAAATTATTGAGTAATCGTTTTTTTGAAATTCGATAAAAGCACCCCCTCAGTATAAAACCATTTTGAGTAACAAAAAAGCCGTCACGATTCAGTTATCGTGACGGCTTCTTTGTTTTAAATACGAATCCTTATTTTATAAAATCCGCTTGTACTTTCTCAAATGAAGGCAATTGATTGATATGCCATTTATGCACAATCAAACCGTTTTTCAAGAGATAAATACCAGGATTGGAACGAATCATGGTTTTTAACACCAAATCATCGGCCGTATAAAACGGATAAGCGGCTTGGACATCGTGGCGGAAGTCCTGTATTTTTTTCGGTTCGCTGAACGGTACAAGACCTGCAATTTTATAACCCGCCTTTTCCGCTTTCTCTAAGAAAGGATTGACTTTCGATGTAAACAAATAGCGATATTCAGGGTCAAAACTGAAAGATTTGAACACTTCTTCGCGCATTTGTACTTTGTCAAAAGTTCTAAGACCTGTTATTGTATCCACTTTAAAAAGCGAATCGGAAACGGCAATCGTTTTTGACGTTTGTGTGCTGAGCATCTTCCAACTCACAACGAGGAAGAGATAATTTGGTTCGCTCAAAATCGAGTCTTGAATCTCTGAACCGTCTTTATCATTCAACATAAAATCGCTGATTTTAGAGTGTGGCACAGTCGGTTCGCTCTTAACTTGTTCGACGACAGACCAACCATTGTCACTGTTATAGGTTGTAGAGTAGTTTTTCATATACACCTCATCGGCTAATTCTAAAGTCTCCCCTGTTTTGTCATTTTTGAGTTTCCAAGACAAAATTTTCACTTTTCCTGCTGCCTCTTCTTCTGCGGCTTTTTGTGTACGAATGTTTACGCCGTTTCTAAACGGACGGAAATCAACCACAGGTTCATCATAAAAAGTATTGCGCAAGCAGAAAATCGTTGCGAATAGAATCGTTCCCCAAACCAATATCTTCCGCCATAATACGGTCAAAAGCGGTTTGAAATGCTTGTGTTTGAAAACAAAAAAGATAGTAATAGGCATTAAAATGACCAAATCTTTATAAAACGAAACGGTGGGTTTCAGTTTCAAAAAGTCGCCAAAACAACCGCAATCGGTTACTTTCATATTGGTTTCAACCCAAGGTCCCCATTTTGCAAATTCAAAGAAATTAACACCATCTGGCACATAACCTGTCAAATGCGTGTAACCCGTCAAAGCCGTAAAGAAAACCATGATGAGCAGCATGACCCACGAAGTCAATTTGGTTTTATGTCCCAAAATCAATAAAACACCAATGAGAATTTCCAAAACAATCATAAAAATCGAGAAACTCAAGGCATTATCAGACATCCAAGACAAAACAGGTGTGATAAACTTAAAAGATGTTTCGCTGAAAGTTGATTTGAATTCGCCGAAATATTGCTGCATTTTAAACGCTGTTCCCCACGGGTCAACCGCTTTGACAGCGCCTGAAAAGATAAACCAAACGCCAGCGAAATATTGGAGAAAAGATAAAAAATGTTTGGGTTGCATACGCCAAGTCAAGGCAGTCAATACAGCTGCGACTGCCGCAAAGCTGAGAATTAAGGTCAAAAGATCCATATTTATATTTTTACAGTTAAAGGTGAAGGATGTTATACCTGTCTATTATAAAATTTTGGCAAATATAACATTCGTTTAGGTAATGATGAATCATTTAGCATTCATCATTTCCGTATAAAAGTACTTTGCATCAAAATACGACGAATTTTCGTACAAAGGTTGATATTTATTTATACTAAAAATCTTAATAAAACGCAAAGTGTATGTTAATTGAATATTTTCCCCCTATGAAAAAAGTCTTTATCCTTTTTATAGCCCTGTTTTTATTGCCTAATGTCATAAAAGCGGCTCCTAAAGACAGTGCTTATTATGACATTAAAATCAAACTGACAGGCATCGAAACGGCAAAAGTTGTCTTGGGTTACTATTTGGGTGAACAAACCTTCGCTGTTGACACGGCACAAGTGGATTCGATAACGGGTGAGATTCGTTTCAAACCCAAGCGTAAATTGGCTCAAGGCGTTTATTTTGTTTCGCATACTGAGGGGGTAATATTTAATCTGATTTTAGCCGATGAAACGGACTTTAGCATTGCGACAGACATAACAGCACCTTATGACAGTGCTAAAATTGACCACTCGGTTGAAAATACTGTCTATTTTAATTATATGAAAACGGTTCAAAGGGTTCAAAATGAAATCAGTCAAATAAATGGTATTACAGACATGCTGCGACAAGCCAAAGCGGATAAAAGCGTCATCAATGAGCAAGAACAAAAAATAACTTCCCGTTATACCGGGCTTGAAAAATATACACAAAGTATCATTCGTCAAGCCCCTCACCTATTCACGTCTAAACTGTTAAATATCGCGACGATGCCTATTATGCCGTCTGAATTAACGCAATTGAAAAATGATCAACCGAATCCAGCTTATTGGTTTTACTTCCGCAAACACTTTTTTGATGGTGTAGATTTCACAGATAAACGGCTTGTAAAGTCGCCATATTATGCCAATCGTTTAGGACAATTTTTAGGTTATATGGTCAACAATAGGGATTCCGTAAAAGCGGAACTTGATTTTTTATTAACCAAAACACATTCAAACAATGAATTCTATAAGTTTACATTGCAATGGTTAACAGCCGTTTTTGACGACAATATTGACAGAATGCCCAATGCCGATGCTTATTTGATTCATTTAGTTGAAAAATATCATCGAAAAGCAGACAGCGGCACAGATAAATACGCACTCGAACTCATGGAATACAAAGTGAATGCTTTTAAAAATGTGTTGATTGGCAGTCCCGCGCCTAACTTTTCACTGCCAAATACTGAGGGGGTACTAAAATCGCTCAATGAGGTGAAAGCAGATTATACTTTAGTTGTTTTTTACAGCAGCCTTTGTTCACATTGTCGAGAAGAGATGCCAACCATTCAAAAGGCTGTACAACAGATGGACAATAAAAAACTAAAAGTCTTTACCGTTTGCACCGATGGCGTTCGTGAACCGTGGTTGTCTTTTTTAGAAGAAATGAAAATGAAAGATTGGACGAATGTCCTTGACACAGCACCAGATACAGATATTCAAAAGAAATATGTTACTTGGAATTTGCCTGTTCTTTATCTGTTGGATAAAAACAAAACCATCCTCGCCAATCGCATAAAACCTGAAAATTTACATAATTTAATGGTGAATGGTGAATAATTCACCATTCACCATTAGATTATTCACCATTCACCATTAAATTATTCACCATTAAATTACTTGGTGTAAAGTATGCACAAAGTCAGTCAAAACTTTGGTAAAAAAGCGAATTTTCCTAATTTTACATTCTGAAACAAAAATATTAACTTTTTATATAGCGCAACAGACGATACCTAACTACGGATGGCTGAATTTTCACAAGATTTCTTTAAGACCGCTGTCACAGTGGACAACGTCATTTTCGGCTTCGATGAATCCGACCTCAAAGTATTACTCATCAAACGTGGGACAGAACCTTATCCAGGTTTATGGGCTTTGCCAGGTGATTTTATCTATGCTCAAGAGAATATAGATGCAGCCGCTGCGCGTATTTTGCATGAATTGACTGGTTTGGAAAGGGTTTATCTTGAACAAGTCCGCACTTTTGGTGCTGTCGGACGGCATCCTTTAGGGCGTGTCATAACGGTTGCGTATTTTTCGCTTGTGAAAACCAATCGGCACGATGTTCATGCTTCTTCTTTTGCACAATCAGCGGAATGGGTCAATTTGCCTGAACTTCGTGACGTTGCTTTGGCTTTTGACCACGATGAAATCTTAGAAGCATGTTTTAATGCTTTAAAACAGCGTGTTCGTGTTCGCCCAATTGGCTTTGAATTGTTACCTCCAAAGTTTACATTAACTGAATTGCAACACCTTTACGAAGCGATATTAGAAGCGGAATTAGATAAACGTAACTTCCGCAAAAAAATCCTTTCTATGGATTTCATCGTTGACCTCAATGAATCACAAGAAGGCGTAGCACACCGTCCCGCAAGGCTTTATGAATTCGATAAATCGAAATACGAGAAGTTTGTTTCCGAAGGTTTTAATTTTGAATTATAGATTTTTTTAGACCACTGATTAGACTGATGCGACTGGTTTTCGCTGATTTCTTTTCTGATTTTGTTAGAAAAGAAATCAGTGTGAATCAGTCGCATCAGTCAAATCAGTGGTCTAAACCTCATCGTTTTCTTCTTGTTCTCTTAGGCGCACTCTTTTCCATCATACCACTGAACATTTCCATCAATTCTTGTAGTTCCTCATCAGACAAATCCAAATCCATACCATCGTCGTCGTCATCATCGTCATCAAATCCATAATCGACGATGCCTTGCTCACGACCTTTTTGTACAATCGGATGCGAACCGTCCACAAACTGATTGAAAGCCATTGGTTTTTTACCCGTATCAGACCATTGATTGAGTATATTTTTCAATTCTGACAGCATTTCAAACATATACATTGTGCCATCTTGAAGGTCGGACGTTCCGCCTTCACCATATCGCTCTGCTTGCTTATTTTGTTTAACTATATTGCCCAAATCAGAATCTTTCAAATTTTTAAATTCTGCTTTCAATCGAACAATCTGAGCATCTAACAAACTGACCTCATTGCGACAGCGCAAAATCTGTTCATCTAAAACATCTAAAATCGGAATATCATACTCAGAAGTCCCCGCATCGGAAGTTTGATAAGCAGCAAAACGGGTTTTAATATCCAGCAATTCAGCCATATCTCCCCGTTGATAAGCATTGTTAATGCTTTGCATTAAATCGTGAAACAACTTTGATTCCGCTTCATTTTCTGCTTTATCGGGGTGAAAACGCCCAGCTAAACCGACAAAAATCTTGCGAATCGCTTGCTGTTCTACTTCATTAGGCTTGACGGCAAAAGGATCAAACATCTGTTGCCGCCGCTGCCGATTAAACTCGTCTGTAAACTGGTCTTCATTGTCAAAACGTCCATTTTCAAAGCCTTCGGTACTGCCAAATGGCGTACGGGCAAATGCGTCATCCACATCGTCCGCCATCTCGTCTAATGTTGAAGCATCAAACACTTGATCCAATTCAAGTTTATCTTTTTTGCTCAACTTAACTTTTTTCTTCAAGTCTTTGAGCATCGTTTTCAACTCTTTAGCCAATTTTGAAAGGTCAGCCAAGCGCGCCATACCATTCATCATTTCCTTAGTTGCGGACTCAATACTCGCTTGCCATTCCTCAATTTTGGCTTTGGTCAACTTTATACTTTTTGTAATCTTATCTCTCTTTTTTTGGAGTTCTTTCAACTCTTTTTCCTTTTGAATTAAGAGTGAACTTTTAGCAATTTCGTTTTTTTTCATAAAAATTAAGTGGATTGTATGTTAAAATAAGGTGAATTTTGTGTGAAATACTGAGGGGTCATGGCGTTCTAAATGCCATTCTTAAATCATTTTCAATTTTTTGATAGAAAGGGCAATCTGTATAGTTGATATTTATTTTTAGTAAATTTTCAAAACTATTACGCCTCAAATGTTCTTGATATTGAGCAGCTCCTTCACCGCCATTTTGTCTTCTCCTATGTTCAAATTCGACATTTTTTAATGGTTCGGCAATGCGCTCTAAAAATTTCTTAATGACTTTATCCTTCAAATTATGCCCCCGTATAAACAAATAGGCATTACTCTCGGTTAATCCCAATTCAGCAATTCGCAATTTAAAATCTGAAAACTCTGGTAGGGCATCATATCGTTCTCCCAAAACAAGGCATTGATTTTCAATGTTTTGCACTAAATCTATTAAGCCTAATTCAATATCTCTCAAACGCTCAAAACCAATCGCCTGACCACATTTATCCGCATTAAACTCGCCATCTATTTTCATCGAAAATAAAGAATAAACCAACAACCGATAAACAATAGAAGAATAACGGTTCATCAAATCAACAAAATCATAATCAACTGCTTCACAATCTAAAAATGTCTTTAAGATTGGCAACAAACTGGGGGCGTAGCATTGATAATTTTCAACTGAATAAGTGAATGTTTGAAATATAAAAGGGTTTATTAAATCCTCTTTTTCAAGTAAATAATCATAATCACTATCCACACAAAGGATAAAATCTCGAGCTGCAAATTCTTTAAACTTTAAAACATTCGACTTTCCATAAGCGGGTGCTATCGGATAATTAGCATATCTATAAACTTTGAAAGATAAATCGGGCAGCACATTTCTTACTAAATGCGACCAAAATAGTTCATCTGTATCGTAATTGCCTTCGACTCTTACGGCACAATCGAGGCGCAAAAGTCGCAATTCCCCTCTAATTCGCCTTACTTCTGCTCTATTTCTTTCTGATTTTTCTTCTGGAGTCATACTTTTTCCAATTTCTGTGAGGGCTTACAAATATCCTCTATCCAAAAAACACGGTCATTCCAACCATCCGTAAATATACTCGGCGAATGGGTTACGATAATGACTTGACAATTCGGATTCAACGTGCGAATTATTTCAATCAGTTCATATTGCCATGTTAAGTGCATGGATATTTCGGGTTCGTCTAAAAGGAGTATTGAGGGTTTTTCATCTTGACAAAGAACTGTCAAAAGAATGATTAAAAGCTGCTTTTCACCGCTTGATAATTTGTAAGGTGATAGTTTTTTACCGTTTTCCAATAAGAAAGCAATCCTATTTTCATCTTCGTCAATTCGCTTTTTTGTTTTAACAAACAAACTATTTATTGTATTAATCAAATATTTTCTCATAGCAAAAACAGTTTCTGCATTTTGCTTATCATTAATAATTTTCTTGGTTTGGTTTAATTGGTAATCAACATAATTATTGATAATTTTATCTAATTTTATATCTAAATTAGTCTTTAAATACTCATTTTCAAGTATTTCATTATTTCGATAATGTCTAACTTGATTCTCAAAAGTTTGTATTAGTGTTATATAGACCCTTTCATGTTCTTTGATTTCTCTATTTTCAGTCTTTTTATCTCGTTCAAAATTTACTATGAATCCATTCTCTAAAATAAAACTTAAATAGCGATTTGGAAATGTCTTTACAGAAACTTCTTTAAATAAGTCTGCTTCGAGAAAAGGTTTTAAATTAATATTTTTATCGTTAGATATTTTGTTAAACCAAAAACACTTTGCTAATATCTCTAAAATCGTACTCTTACCCGTCCCATTCTCTCCCACCAAAATATTGACATCAGGATGTAGCTTCCAATTCACATCAAACCGTCCCCAAAGACCTTTGATTTCGATACGCTCGATATATGATTTGCTTTCTTTATTTTCCATTTCACAAAAATTTGCTGAATTATGTTGAAAATACTGAGGGGTCATTAATTTTCATTTTTTATTGAAAATACAAAACCACAATCATTTACTTTTGTTCCTCTATTATAAAACGCCAAAAATACACTTTAAACCACAATAAGCAATAATCATTCAACAATAATCAATCGAAATGAGTTATAAAAGTCTGCGTGCTGCCGTCAATGATTTAGAAAAAACAGGACAATTGCGTCACATAAAAATAGAAATTGACCCCGACCTTGAAATGGCGGAAATTCATCGTCGGGTGTATGATGCACAAGGTCCCGCCCTCCTTTTTGAAAACGTCAAAGGTTCGCCTTTTCAAGCCGTTTCCAATATTTATGGCACTTACGAAAGGACGGATTTCTTATTCAGACACACCATCAAAGCTGTTGAAAAAGTCGTTGAATTAAAACTCGATCCAACTAATTTTTTGAAAAATCCGATGCGTTATTTAGGTTCACCGTTCACCGCTTTAAAGGCTTTGCCAATGAAGCTACCCCTCAGTATGGCGGCTTCATATTATGCAGAAACAACAATTGATAAGTTACCGCAAGTCAAGTCATGGGGCATGGACGGTGGCGCATTCGTAACGCTGCCACAAGTCTATACGGAAGACCCTGAAAAGCGAGGCATCATGGGCAGCAATATCGGCATGTATCGCATACAACTATCTGGAAATAAATACATTACCAATAAAGAGATTGGCTTACATTATCAATTACATCGAGGCATTGGCGTTCACCATACGAAGTATAATGAAATGCCTGACGAACCTTTTTTATGTTCTATTTTTGTCGGGGGACCGCCTTCTCACGCCCTTTCTGCGATATTTCCTTTGCCCGAAGGACTGCCAGAAGTCACTTTTGCGGGTATGTTAAATGGTCGAAGGTTTCGTTATGCTCGGGATACTGAGGGGTCTGTTTTGAGTGCCGATGCTGATTTTGTAATTACGGGTATTATCAGAAAAAACGGTAAAAAACCAGAAGGTCCTTTTGGCGACCATTTGGGTTATTATAGTTTACAACATGATTTCCCTGTCATGGACGTATTGAAAGTCTATCATCGGAAAGACCCATTGTGGCATTTTACAGTCGTTGGCAGACCACCTGCCGAGGATTCCAGCTTTGGTTATATGATTCACAATATTGTTAAACCATTGACGCCCAATGAGTTTCCAGGCGTTGTAGAAATTCATGCGGTTGATGCAGCGGGCGTTCATCCCTTGCTTTTAGCGATTGGCAAAGAGCGTTATATGCCTTTCAGAGAGACGCAACCTGAAGAGATTTTGACGATTGCGAACCATATTTTAGGTAGTGGACAAACGTCTTTGGCAAAATTCCTTTTCATAGCGGCTGATACTGAGGGGGTCGGTTTATCAACTAAAAACATTCCCGCTTTTTTCAATTTTATATTAGAACGTATTGACCTAAGTAGAGACCTTCATTTTCAAACAAAAACGACAATTGATACCCTCGATTATTCAGGTTCAGGTTGGAATACAGGTTCAAAAGTGGTCGTTGCAGCCGCAGGGAAAAAGCAACGTGAATTGAAAAATGAATTGCCAAATAACTTCAAACTACCCCCTCAGTATGATAACCCTATTTTTGTTCAAAATGGCATTTTAGCCATAAAAGCACCTAAATTCACAAGTCAACAGGAAGGATATCAACAAGCCGAAGATTTTTACACGTTTATGGAAAACGTTGATTTTCAACACATTCCATTAATTCTTTTGGTTGAGGATTCTGCTTTTACGGCTGCCAATGTCAATAATTTCGTTTGGTCAGTTTTTACAAGAGCAAACCCGAGTCACGACTTGCATGGCATTGGTGCAACGATAGAACATAAGCATTGGGGCTGCAGAACTTTGGTCATTGATGCGCGCATCAAACCACATCATGCACCGCCTTTGATCGTTGATAGAAAAGTGTCTGAAAGAGTGGATAAATTGTTTGCAAATGGCGGCGATTTACATGGATTGGCATAAAATTAATAATTAATTTGCTGACACAAATTTCACAAATTACACGAATAATTTTTAATCAGTTTTAATTCGTGTAATTTGTGAAATCCGTGTCTGACCTTACACCTCTCTCCTTAGCTCCAAAACCGTTATTTCAGGCGCAATACCCACACGTCCAGAAAAGCCGAGAAAGCCAAAACCACGATTGATGTGCAAATAACGTCCATTTTCAGAATACAAACCCGCCCATTTTGGATAGCGATATTTGATTGGACTCCATTTGAATCCCTTAATTTCAACGCCCATTTGTGCGCCATGCGTATGTCCAGAAAGCGTCAAATGAATAGGCGTTTCTAATATTTTGACTTGTTTTTCCCAATGTGTTGGGTCGTGTGACAATAGGATTTTAAAACTATTGGATTCAATACCTGTCATTGCTTTTGATAAATCACCGTATTGAGCGAAGCCATGACCCCAATTTTCAACACCAATCAAGGTCAATTTCTGACCATTTCGCTCAATTTCAAGGTTTTCATCTAGCATTAATTTAAAACCCAATGTCTTGTGGTGCGCTTTTAATTGTTTGAAATTTGCCAATTTCTCATCCGCCGAAGCCCACCATTTGTAGTCGCCATAATCGTGATTGCCTAAGATTGAGAATTTGCCGAGAGGCGCATCTAAGGCTTTAAAAATATCCATATACGGCTCAATTTCAGTCGCTTCATTGTTCACCAAATCGCCTGTAAAAAAAAGAATATCCGATTTTTGAGCATTGGCTAATGCCACTCCCCTTTTCACCGCTTCAGGATTGTCAAAACTACCCGCATGAATATCTGACAATTGCGTAATCGTTAAACCATCAAATGCTTCGGGCAAATCCTTGAAAAACAGCGTATGCCGACGCACCGTGTAATCATATTTACCCTTCAACATGCCATAAATGATGCCCGCAAAAGGAATGGCTGCCAAACCCAAACCCAATTGACTGATAAACACGCGACGTTCGGGCATATAGCCCCCCTCAGTATTTGGTTGGTTTAAAGCATAATTTCCGACTGTTCCAAACAATCTAACAGCATCTTGCCCAAGCAAAACAAGGGCAAAAACAAGTTTGGGAATCATGACCAATATAAACGCATTAAAAGCCCAAATTTGATACGTTTTCATACCTTTGGCTCTATCAAAAGTTAAAAAACCTAAGGCAATGAGTGCCATAAAAGCGATATTGACCGCCCAGAAAATGCCATAAATCAATTTACGGCTTGTTTCAGATTCAAGGGTAGCTGTCAAGGTTTTGATACCTTGAAAAATATAAAGGTCAATTGCGAATATGAAAAGATAGATGAAAATCATAGCAGATATTTAAAAATCGCTGCAAAACACATTGCAGTTTACAAATTGACGTATGAAATGAAGGGATATTTTATCTCTTATTTTTTCAAAGACAAAACAAACCCCCTCAGTATATCGTCTCCTGACAAAGGATTAGTAAAATCATTAAGGGTTTCAACCTCCTTATTTTCTTGAAAAATATACACCGTTTCGTTTTCCAAATCAATCAACCAGCCCAAACGTGCACCATTGCTGAGGTACTCTTGCATACGTCCACGAGCGATGGAAAGACTTTCCGATTCAGTCAAATATTCAATAAAAAAATCAGGTACATGCTCAATGAGATGCTCAATTTGAGCTGCCATTTTCACATTTTTGACCCAAGATACTGAGGGGTGTCGAATTGCTCCATTGCGTAAAACAAAACCATTACGTGCAGACAAAACAGTACCCTCTTCTCTATCCTCATTCCATTCTTCTAATTTTTTGACGATATGATTCGTTAAGGACGTATAACGCAAACGCAACGGGGTTTTCAAAACAACCGTTCCGTTGGCATTGAGTTCACATAGCAAATTGCGATTGAGTTGACTAAATTCAAGCAACTCGGCAGGTGACATGCGTTTTAAAGGCTGAAAAGTAATCGTGGGCATCTTCGGGCAATTTTTATGCAAAAGTAAAAATCATGTAGAAACAAAAGGCATTTCGATTCACAATACAAGCACTTTTTTCGTTTAGTCCTTGTAATTTTTCAAAAAAGAACATTGAACGATTTTGATTTCTATACCTTTGCGGCGTTTTGAGGGGACTTTTATGTTTTTACGACTTCCCTTGACCGTTTTGGTTAATTTTTTTACCAATTTTCAATAAAAATAAAACTATGATTTTTTCGAAATCACATGTATGGGCAATACTATTTGCTTCGACAGCTCTTCTTACTTCATGCGATAAAGGCGACGAAAAGCCTTCAGGATTGTATCAAACAGGCGTTTTTATCACCAACGAAGGGCCATTTGGTAGCGGTACAGGCACAGTAAGTTATTATGACCGCGATGCAGATATTACTAAAAATGATATTTATAGCACTGCCAACAGCGGTGCATCCGTTGGTAACGTGTTGCAATCCATGGGTTTGTACAATGGCAATGCTTATTTAATCGTCAATAATGCCAATAAAATGGTTGAGGTAAAGTCAAAAGACTTTACAAGCGTCGCCACACTTACGACAGGCTTGACACTACCCCGCTATTTTTTACCGATTGATGCCACACGTGCTTATATTACGCAATGGGGAAAAGACAGTGCAACAAGCGGGGTTGTTGTTTATGATTATGCTTCAAAAACCATCGCTAAAACAGTACCCACTGGAAAAGGCGCAGACCGCATGGTTCGTAATTCCAGTACAGGTGCTGTTTGGGTTCTCAACAGTGGCGGGCTGGGTAAAGATTCGACTGTTTCAATTATCAACAGTACAATTGGTGTAGATACTGTTCTTCAAAAAATAAAAGTCGGTTTAGGGCCAAACAGCATCGTTCAAGATGCCAATGCCGATATTTGGGTTTTGTGTTATGGAGAATATCTTAAAAGCAGCGGTAAATTGGTCAAAATTAGGAATGGTGCTGTTGAATATTCATTCGATGTACCTTATGGTGCGTCAGGTTTGATTTCTGATAAATCAAAAACGACGCTTTATTATCTTGCAAGTAATCAGATTTATACTAAAGATTTGCTTAATTTTGGTGCAACGGCCCCCTCAGTATTTTTGAAACCATCAGGAGCAACAGCCCTTTATTCTTTGGGTTTTGACCCTAAAACAAGTTTGCTGTGGTGCGGCGATGCTTTAGATTTTAAACAATCGGGTACAGTGTATATCATTGACCCAACAACAAAAACGGAGAAGAAAAAATTAACGGTTGGCGTTGCGCCAAATGGTTTTATTTTTCAATAGTTTTTAGGTAACGACTTAGCTTAGACCACAGATGACACTGATTTGTGGTCTAAGCTAAGTCGTTACAAACATAAATCAAAACAAAAACGCGAATGAATATTCGTCCCTATTCATCCAAACGGCATTATTCTCATTTTTTATTTTCGACTTTTTCTTTTTTTAAAATTTAAAGACCAAAGCAAACAAAAAGAAAGAAATTCGGCTTTTTATCAAGATAAATACTGCTTTTTCAGTAAAAAAAGAAATATAATTTCACCAAATGTTAAATTTTTAAAACCAAACGCTAACTAAAAAGGTGTATTTTGGTTAAATATTTGTTAAAAAGGTAAGAAAAAGGAATAACCATGTTGCACCTTTCACATAATTGGCTTTATCTTTGACCTAATTAAACGTTGCAAGACAATCTTACCATTTCTCGAAACTTAAATTTCATAACTAAAATTTCATTGCCTATAGATAGTAGCTTCTACATTAAATAATTACGAGTATTCCTTCACAAGTCTGATAAAATTATTTACGTATGCAAGCTACGCACACAGCACAACTCGCAGATCAAGAGTTGATAGAACTTTACCTCAACGGCAATGAGAAAGCATTCGAGATTTTACTTCGCCGCCACAAAACACGTATTTATACGTCTATTTACATCTTCTGTAAAGATTCACAGTTGGCGGAAGATATTTTCCAAGAAGTCTTTATCAAAATCATCAATACGCTCCGTTCAGGTCGTTATAACCATGAAGGTAAATTCCTTCAATGGGCATTACGCATCGCACACAATCTTTGTGTGGATTATTTCCGCCGCGACAAACGCCGTCCAACGGTTGGCGAAACAGATGAGTACGACATTTTCAATGTCATCGGCTTATCTGACGAAAGTCCAGAACAAAGCATCATGCGGAGTCAAGTCCACGAACGTATCCGTTATTTAGTAGATTCTCTGCCCAATGAACAACGTGAAGTCGTTGTTTTACGCCACTATGCCGATATGAGTTTCAAGGAAATTGCTTCTTTGACACGTGTCAGCATCAATACGGCTTTGGGTCGTATGCGCTACGCGCTTATCAATATGCGCCGTATGGTGGAAGAAAAAGATTTGATTCTACAATAAATTGTTGTATTGTTTAATGGTTGTATTGTTTAATAACATTTTAACAATCCCAGCCATACAACAATTTATTTTTCATACATTCTGAGTTTATACTGAGGGGTTACATTCACTTTCAAAAAGTGTGTGTTTAACCCCTCAGTTTTTTATTTTAAAAAAACATGATTGATAATACCTTGAAACAGGTAGAAATAGCGACTACCTCATGCGATTTTTTTACTCGATTTGAAGAATCGATCGAAGGATATACTTTGCCTGAGCGATTTACTTTTCCTTTCTACTACGAGCCACATCCGTTGAGTCTTTTGGCAGCAAAAGAGTTACAATCCTATATCCAAAACCACATTGAAGCACAGCATGAATTTGGTTTTGAAAAAGACAAATTTGGTATCGGCAAAATGTTTGGCGTTTTGGTGGTACAAAACCAACAAAAGGAATTAGGCTATTTGTCAGCTTTTTCGGGCAAATTGGCAAACAAAAATCACCACAACCGATTTGTGCCACCTGTTTTTGATTTATTAGTTGAAGATGGTTTTTATAAAATTGGAGAAATAGAAAACTATAAAAACAATTATCGCATAGAAGCTTTAGAAACAGATGCACTTTTTATAGACCTCAAAAATCAACTCAAAATCAATGAAAAACAAGTAGAGATAGAGACAACACAACTCAGAAAAGAAAGAAAAGATGCTAAAGCGGAACGAGATATTCGTCGGCAACAAGGCAGCGAAACACTTTCTGCAACTGATTTTGAGGTTTTAACTGCAGAATTGAATCAAGAAAGTTCGCATTATTTTTACCAATTGAAAGATTTAGAACGGTCGTGGAAACGTCAAATTGCAGTCATTCAAGAGCAACTCGAACCCTTTCAAAGCGAAATAAAAACCTTAAAAGAAGCCCGCAAAAACAAGTCAAAGGCATTGCAGCAACAGCTGTTTGAGAACTATACTTTTCTCAATCAAAATGGTGAAACCAAAAGTTTATTTGATATTTTCTCAAATAAGGATATTGAAGGCAATATTACTGAGGGGGTGATTCCACCTTCGGGTGCAGGCGAATGTGCTGCGCCGAAACTGTTGCAATATGCCTTTTTGCATCAACTGAAACCCATTGCTTTGGCGGAATTTTGGTGGGGACAATCGCCCAGTTCTGAAATACGAAAACATGGACATTTTTATCCCGCTTGCAAAGGCAAATGTGAACCCATTTTGGCGCACATGCTTGAAGGCATCGAAATGGATGAAAACCCGTTGCACATCAACCCCGCCGAAGGCAAAGAACTTGAAACCGTTTATGAAGACGATTATTTATTGGTGATTAACAAACCTGCTGATTTTTTTTCGGTGCCAGGCATCAACATAACAGATTCGGTTGCGAGCCGCTTGAAGCAAAAATATCCTGAAGCAACAGGTCCCATAACCGTCCACAGATTAGACGCTGCGACTTCGGGTTTGATGTTGATTGCCAAAACGAAAGCGGTGCATCAAAATCTTCAAAATCAATTTATTAAACGTAAAATAAAAAAACGATATACTGCCCTTTTAGAAGGCATTGTCGAACACGACGAAGGATTTATTGACCTCCCAATACGTGTTGACTTAGACGACAGACCCCGACAATTGGTCTGTTATGAGTATGGAAAACCCGCTCAAACGGCTTGGAAAGTCATTAGCCGCACAGATAAACATACACTCATTCATTTTTTCCCGATTACGGGTCGGACACATCAACTGCGTGTTCATGCGTCGCATCCACTCGGTTTAAACCTTGCGATTGTTGGCGATGATTTGTATGGCAATAAAGCGGATAGATTGTATTTACACGCAGCTTATTTGGAATTTACCCACCCTGTGAGTCTTGAGGTGATGAAGATTGAGGTTGAAGCGGCGTTTTAGAAGTTCATTTAGACAATTGATACTCCCTCAGTAAAAAAGCCAATAGCACAATTCGGTAGCAAACCTTTAAGCCATTCTTTTTCTACAGAGCCCAATTTTTTTAAAAACATCATTCATTTTATTATCAAAAAATGCTTATTTTTGTTCTTAAATATCAATAAATCAACATAATAGAAGCGCATGACAACTTTACTGAAAGTGCATTTAGCTGATTTGACGAGTCAATTTATTCACGATTTAAGTCAAAAATTCGATACTTCTACGGAGTTTGAAATTCGGGTGTCGAAAAAAAAGCAAAAACAAGAACTGTTTTCAGACGCAGAATTTTGGCAAATTTTGTCTGCCTTAGATTGGTCTAAGACAACCGCAAAAGACATTCTCGCCCCTGCCGTCAAACAGCTTGCCGATATGCCCGTTGTCAATATTTATCTATTTGCGGACAAATTAGCCCAAAAACTCTATCAATTGGATACAAAAGCACACGGTACAGCCTATCTAGCAAACGAAGAAGACGGTTATTTGTCGGTAGATGATTTTCTATATGTGCGGTGTGCTGTCGTTGCCGAAGGGAAAACTTATTTTGAGCATATTCTGAAAACACCCTCTGAATTGTCGAATGAAATATCTTTTGAACCGTTACTCAATTTGGCAGACCACGCTTACACACTCAAAACAGGCAAACCATTTGACTATCATGCGACAGTCAACTATGAAACTTATAGCAACAAAAAAGGTTGGCAATAAAAATGTTGCATAAAAACTCTTATCGCAATCCACTTCCGCATCATCTGTATCAAATTATTGACAAAATAGACGATGATATATTCAAATATGGTATCAGTTGTGAGCCTATTGGACTTGACGGCATGTCTGATAGAATGAGAAAACAAGTAAATCTCTTTAACCTTATTGATGATTGGGAGCGTTTTTTTGCCCTTATTATCCTTTATGATATTGGCGGAAAAACTGAAGCGAAACTGATTGAAACGGAATATATTCGTATGTATGAATTAAAAAATGGACGTAAACCGCGTGGGAATATTAGGTATTAATGGATTGATTTTGAGTATATCTGATACTCATAAAACAAAACCCGCCTTGAAATGGATGTTTTCAAGGCGTTTTTTGTGATTTATACTGAGGGGGGGGCTTAAAACCCAATAACACAATTCGGTAGCAAACCTTTAAACCGTTCTTGTTCTGCATCTGAAAAAAAGTTATAGACCAGATTCAGTTCAGTTAAATTCATCAACTGCGTGTTCATGCGTCGCATCCACTCGGTTTAAACCTTGCGATTGTTGGCGATGATTTGTATGGCAATAAAGCGGATAGACTGTATTTGCACGCCGCTTATTTGGAATTTACACATCCTGTGAGTGGCGAGGTAATGCAAATTGAGGTCGAAGCGGCGTTTTAAGAAATGATGAATGATGAATTATAAATGATGAATGTTGAATGTTGATACCCCCTCAGTAAAAAAGCCAATGTGAAATATATCGCATTGGCTTTTTGATTTTATGCCCCCTCAGTATAAAAGCCCTTCAACGTGTTTCCTGCCCTATCTACACAAATCTAAAAAACCCGATAGGGTTCACACGTTTGTAGAAAAACAAGGTAAAAAGTCCCATGAATCCGTATGATTCACACGTTTTATATGTCGAAAAGGCAAAAGTCTATTATTGAACAGCTTCTTTAAAAACAGGCGAATCATACGGATTCGAGGGGCATTTACTTTAATTTTCTACAAACGTGTGAACCCTATCGGGTTCTTTAGATTTGTGTAGATACAACAGAAGGTGTTTCGCATGGGCTTTTTGATTTTATGCCCCCCTCAGTATAAAAGCCCTATTTCCGTTCTTTTTTTACGGAAAAAGGTTTTTGAAAAGTGTTTTGTTGAAAATATTCATTAAGATTCGTAATGGGATTTATGTTAAATGAGTAAATATTTTAATTACTCATATCTAAATGAACCTATAAGTAATTTCTTTTTATAACTTTGTTGAAATTTCACTTTATTTTGATAAATCTCGAATCTTTAATTAAATGGCTGAAAATCAAGAAAAAAAAAATAGCCTTCTTCATGATGTATTACTTCTTTTAGTAGGTGCATTTTTTTCATTAATAGTAACTCAACTTTTTCATAAGGAAAACAAACAAAATGAAGCTAAGATTGAGTTGAATAAAGATATAATGAAGGAACAATATGAGAAGCTCAACCGCATATTGAGCTTCTCATATATGTATCGTGAATCTACTTATAGTGTAGCTACAATAGTACAGCATAGAGATGAAATTAGATATGTAGATGAAACAGGGAAAGTAGTAAAAATTGAAAAGAGTAATATTAACAAGAGAGATACTATTGTTTCAACTTCGCCAAATATGCCATCTTTTGTTTTCCACGAAAAAGATAGGAAAGACTTTGAAAGTAATCTCAATGAGATATTGAAAGCAAAAAATCAAGTTAAACATAGTATAGCTGTTCAGATTGATGAATTAAATTTTTTTTTAGAAAAATATCCATTACCAAAAATACAAGACAAACAAG
>JANLQI010000249.1:0-12601 GCA_031367705.1 Saprospiraceae bacterium
ATTAAATACAGTGTAACTGACTTTTGCGCTGTTTTTGACGGAATAATTATTGTTGTCGGCAGCTAAAACGAGGTACAAACCATTGGGCAATTTGTCTATTTTGATTTCGGTTGTGTGCGGGTTATAATCACCGTCATTGGGTAATTTGACCATGCCTTTTTTAACAGTAGGTAAGCTGTTGTAATACCTCAAACGCTCTGTTTCATCCTTGAAATCACGCCTATTTGTCTGTTCAGAAAGCCTAATGATTTTATAGTAAAACGAGTCCAAGTTCTTGAAATGAACCGAAGACAAAATGGCTTTATTAGGTACATTGACCTCTTCAATTTTGAAATCTACTGAGGGGGTCGTTATCTCATCAATCAAGTAGCGGCAAGCTGCTGAACCGTAGGCTTTTGGGAATTTTCTAACCGCTTCTTTGGCAATTTCGAGGGCTTTTTGGTTGTCAAATTTACCGATATTTTCAGCATTGGGTTTCCAATCTGATGCTTTATTGCGGTAATATTGAGCAATTTTCAAGCAAATTTCTACATAAGCGGAATTGTTGACGTAATTACTCCGCAACACTTCAAGGCTTTTGATATATAAATCATCTTTATTGGACATCACAGCATTTTGATGTACAAATGACAGACGTTTTAGGTCTGCATCAATCAATGCCGTTAGGTTTTCATCTTTCAAATGGAAACGCAAAACATCTTGCATGAGCTTTAAAGTCCAAAGCTTCATGGAAGAAGAATCGGGGCTTTCTAAGTTAATACCTACGAATTTTTCAACTGTGCCAAACAAGGCATCATTGTCCAATTCAAAAGTATAACTCGGCTTCGACAAATACGTTTTTTCATCCATGAAATAATCAATGGCACGGTGTGCCAAAAAATCAAAAAGTACAGGTCTGCGCTCATCAGACCCCTCCCGATTATCTCGGGATGTACCATCAGTCGTAATGGCATCAAAAATCTTGATAGCCACTTCTTTTGAACGGTCGTCGTTGACGCTCAAACGATAGAGTAGGGCGGCTTCATCGGACAATTGTTGCATTGTCCAAGTCCGTATATCGTCTGTTTTGAAGTTAGAAGTTGTTGTACGGTTGCGTAATTTCCAGATATTATTGTCCAAATACCTTGAATACATCTCGGCAAGCATGGACTGTAAAATCTGTTTTGTTGGAAATTCCGCTTTTTCCATGTCCGCATGCATGGAATTAAGGGCTTTGACATAGCCATCTTCTTCTAATTCCGTGACGTATTTTGCCTGATAAATCAAGCATTTGATGAGCTGAGAAGGGTTGTCGTCTTTCTTAGATTTCGCCAACAATTCCTCCACTTTTTGAAGGGCTGATTTAGGTAGACCTTGACCTTCGAGGACAGAAATCTCTTTCCATTCCTTGGCGTAATCATCGGTTCTAAATTTCATGTTTTGAGCATTGAGACCGCCTAATAACATAAGCACGGGGAGAATAAAAATGATTTTTTTCATAAGATAAATGACTTCGTTAAAAAATAACCTGCCTTCGGGCTTTTGGATTTTAAACGTTAAAAATGTGTTTTGATGTTATATTGAGACTAAGTTTCCTTGAATTGTTACAATAAATTCATTTTTCTTAGCTGTTTACTAATGATGCAAAGAAGGCAGTTTTGGTAGGTGAAACACAGAAGGTTAACATTATTTTAACTTCTTCTACGTTTTCCAACAAAGTTAAGCATAAACAATGCCTTTTTTCTAATATTCAGACCTAAAAGATTGTTTTTCAGCATTTTGTCAAAAAAATTATTGCATTTGAAAACAAAATATATAAAGTTAAACTTTGCGTTTTCCAAATAGACTGTGTCACGATTCTTTGATTCGTTGGACTAATCATGATGATTTTGAGCGTAAAATAGGACAGATATGCTCTCCGTTCCCGTTTTTTCATTTTGAAATATATTATTTTTGAATTATACCTATAAACTTCTATTCGACATTATAATGTTTAACTATCACCTTTTCATTCTTTCCAATCCCTTTAATGGCATGAATTTGGCATAAATAACTCAATTATAGATACATCTCACAAGGTATATCCATATTTTCATTACTATGTAGAATAATAAACTCATAACTAACAGACTCATTCAATGAGAGAACTTTATTTGAAACCATCAATCCTTATCCTCCTATGTGCTTTGTTTTCCTCCCCACTATTGGCACAAAATGATAATCTGAAAGTCGCTTTCAAGGACGCTGCCTCGGCACCACGTAACCTAAACGTCTGTGGTGACGAAGCAACGGTGACAATGACGGTCGCTACTGAGGGGGCCTTGTCCTCTACGCGGCGAAACATTTCGGCGACTTTAAAACTCTTTAAAGGTGTTCAGTTTGTCCGTTTAAATGCGGCGGGCACGACGGCTGGAGTCACTATGAGTACATCAAATGGCGGCGGTGCGGTATTTACCTTGCCCGATTTAACTCCTGTGAGTGGCACATCTTTCGTTAATATCAGCTATGTTATTCGCGTCAATTGCGAATATACGGACACTTTGACGCGGAATGACTTGATTGATGTCAAGGACTCTTGGGATTTCCGTTACGATTTGGGTGCGTCATCGGGCTTGACGGAATCTGATTTTTCAACGCCTTATCGCGACCAAATCAAAGTGCCGTTTTTCACCGTTTCGGTGTCCAACAACGCAACGGCGGCTCGTGTCGGTCAATGTTTTCAAAGAACAATTCTCATCAATAACTCAGGTCTTGATGGTTATATCAAGGGTTTTGATTATAAAAATACACAAGGCGCGGGTATTTCTGTTCAAAGCATGACCATCAATGGTCAAGCGGTAACGTTTACCAAAACGCCTGTTTTCAATTTGGCGGGTGATACAGCAATTGCGTTCACGGTGCCAGCTTCGATATTTGCCTTCAACACACGTGGTCCCTCGCTGCCCGCAAATGGTGATTTGCTTTTTGACCCTGACGAAACCGTTACCATAGTTGAAAGTTTTTGCGTTGTCAATTGTAACAAGTCTCGTTCAAGTACACACGCCATGTCTTGGGGTTGTGATGACCGTTTTTGTAACACTATTTCAAGACAAGACATTATTCGACTTGGCGAAGGACAAGTCAATGTCGGTTTTGTCGGTCAAGGTTCAATTCCTGATGAAATTGGCGGTTATTGCCGCGTTGGTCGTTCAACTGTTAAGTTTACTAACAATGGTGTTGAGGTTGACCCTGGCACGGCTGATATGTATGATTTACAACTCGGTGTAGGCTTAGGGGACTCTATCTTATTGAGTAACAAGGGTTATCGTATTACAAAAATTACGGTTGCAGGTGTCGAGTTACCGACCCCCTCAGTACCATTGGCAGATTTAAGGAACAATCTTTTATTTACAACTGACCCCGACGGTGCAGGTGTCGGTTTAGCTGATGCCGATGGCGACGGTTATTTTGATGATTTACCCATAGGGAAAAATGTTGAAGTGACGATAGAATATGAGGTGGATTGCAATGCTTCGTTGTCCAACAGAGATGACAATTGTAAAAATGATTTTGAAACGGCTTTTAATGCACAATTAAACTATACCGATTTGTGCAATGCGCGTAATCAAGTCATTAAACCTCGTTATTTTGCGCCTTTGAATGTCAATGATTTAGTTGAAAACTGTACTGAACCCGATGCTTTTACAGACGAAAAACCGTTTTCAATTCAACATCTTGAAAGACGTAATATTTTTAATTTTGATAGAAGTTGTAATGGTCAAGAAGAGATTTTGGTGAAAGTAAAAGTACCAACAGGTATTATACCGATTCAAGACTCGATGTTTATGCTTCGTTACACGGACACCATGTTTTTGAAAACCATGACGCTGTCAGGCGATACGGCTTATTTGTCTTTCCGTGTAGATTCAGTAAAACAAAAAGGTAGTTTTGGCAATGAATTGACGGCTGTAGATTATCTCAATGGTGATTATACGGTCAATTTCGGTTTCAAAGCCACGTGTGCTGCTGTTCCAGGGCCAACGGATTTTCCAATGGAATTGGCGTATTCATGCCCGCCTTGTGGTTGTCAACACGTTTGGTATTGCGATACTTTGGCGGGACCACGCATCCATTATGCGGCACCGCCTTGTGTGCCAAATGTGGCTTATGAATGTCCAAAAGGCTTGAAAACGTCGAATTTTATAGCTTCAAGAACGACTTTGGGCTATACAGATGGCACATATACAACCCATATATCGCCTTCCGATGCCAATTTAAAAGTCGCCATGTCTTGCGATTCAGTGCGTATGACTGTCTTAAATGTCGTCGGCAATGACCCTATTTCTGACTCAATTGGTGTCCGTATTTCATACAATAATATTACAAAAAATGCTCAAACCAATTTGAACGATATTTTTACTTATGGTAAAGGTTTTGTTGAATTTGTAAAAGGCGGTCAGCATTATACTTGCCCAGTTGATGAAACCAACATTCGCGTTGTTAGAACCGACACAACAAAAGCCATTTATGTGGATTTGAGCCCTTGTTTGACTACACTCAATATTGCCCCACTTAGTCAAGGTGATTCGGTTAATTTCTATGGTGATTTCAGTGTCTTTACAGATGGTCCCTTCAAAAATACGTTTGAAAAAATACCTCAATTTCGTGCTTACGGCTACCATATTGACGGTGGCGCAGAGTTCGCTTGTGATAATTTTGGAGAGACTTTTAAAGTTGGAAAAGCCCAGTCTATTTTCTCTTTTCCAAGTTCATCCAGCTATCCAAAAGGCTGTACCGAAGCGAATTTGGAGTATAAAATAATTATGATAAACAATGGTTATTACGACCATTTTGGCAACGAATTCCGTCAATCCGTAGGCGTTGACTCATTTTCTTTGCAATTTGACCCTGAATTTATTCGGGCGTTTACGACCAATATTGAGGTCTCTATTCCTGACCATCCTTATGCGGGCAGCAATTTTTACCCCCTCAGTAATTTGGACTCAACAGGGCGTTTTGTCGCTCGTTTTGACACTTTAAACATCGTTCCTTCGCTCAATCGGGTATCGAGTTATGCCTTCAATTTACGCATCAAAGCAACGCCTAATTGTCGCTCTTTGACGGGCAGTTCTTTGAACAATAATACGTTTGCTTTCAAACCGAATATTTTTTATCGCGACCGATATTATGCCTTAGAAATTGGTAAGGGAGAATGTTCGCCTTATCGCCAAGACTCGGTTTTCAATGGCAATATTGTTTACACCGACCCGCCTGCTTTGACCTTAGTGCCTGTGACCAATCCGACGGTTTCAACTGCTTCGGACACGGCTACATGGATTGTCAAAAATTGCAATACATCAAACAAAGGTGGTGCAAATTCGACATGGATTAGCGTCGAACCTGCCCCCTCAGTACAAAACTTCACGGTGGTCTCTATGCGGGACATTACCAATCTTTCTAACCAATTTACCTTGAATTTCAGTCATTATGGCGATAATGGACGCAATACCTACGCTTATACGAATCCATTAGCCATTGCAACGCCCGATAAAAACTTAGATGATATTTGTAATATCATTGAAATAAAAGCATTGATTGGCGATTGTGGTGAAAGTCATTTAGACATAAATTCAGGTTGGAACTGCGCGCAATCCACTGACCCTCAATGGAGTCCATTGCTCTATCCGCCATGTACGGACTTAACGGTTCAAGGGACAGTGACGACTGAAGCACCGTTTTTAGATGCCAATTTTGTCAATCAATCGCTCAATAAACCGGGTATTTGTGATTCAACGGTATTTGAAATTTTATTGAGAAATACAGACTTAGGAAAGGTTTTCGATGTCCGTACACGTATTACTTTACCGCTTTTAGGCGCAACATATATTCCAACAAAAGTAGAAGTGGCTTACCCGCCAAGCGCACCTTTTCATGCGACGACAGGTGTGCCAACAGTTGTGGGTCTCAATGAACGCGGCAGAACTTATGAATATGCGAACTTTTCAAAATTAGATACTTTTTTGAATCGAAATGGCTTAAAAGGCTTTGACCCCAACAGCCCAACGGACTCAAATGAAGTCAAAATACGCTTCATTTTCTCCAACGATTGTGATTTTAAGAGTGGTTCGTTATTGTATTTTTCATTCCTCGGAAAGTCCTCATGTGGTACGCCTTCAAACAATGAAACGGGCGAATCGCTGCCCATTCAAATTCAAGGAGCTGAATTGTTAACACCTAAATTATATTCTGTTAGCAATAATCCAGCAAATAATTTTGTCCCAGGTGGTGAGTCCACTATGAGCATTAATTTTACAAATTTAACGACGACCCCCAGCGATTCAGCCGATGAAATTGCTGTAAAACTACCTGCGGGCATACGTTATAAACCTAATTCCGCAACGGCTGTTCAGCCCCTTTCATGGGTGCCAGGCGAGCCGATTATGCGTGAAATTGGTGATATTCAAGTCCTTACATGGCATCAACCCCGCAATTTGATGCAGTTTGAACAAGGTGTTTTGCGTTTCACAGTTGTAACGCCTGACAGTTTGACCTGTGATGGTGGCACACGTACTGTTGCTGTTTCGACTATGGCTGAAAAGGAATTGATTTGTCGGACTTCCCAAAGTTTCTGCCGCATTGAAGTTCTGACAACAAGCGATGGCGAGCAATTTTACAACATCCCCCTCAGTAAAGACAGCATCCACATCACTTCTGTACCGCTTTTGTCAGCAGGTGTTGTACATCTACCAAGAGGTGGTTCGGTGGTTTTACGCGCTTCTGGTACGTCTGTCCGTTGGATTAATGTGGCGAATAGTGCCGTTTTAGGTAATGAAATGACTTTAAGTTTTACACCTACGCTGTCTCAAACCACAATTAGGGTAGAATCAACTTCAGGTATTTGTCTGTTGTCCTCAACTGTACGCATTTTGATGCAACAAGACACCGCGCCGCCGACGATTCGGGTACGTGATACGACAATTGGTTGCCATGATGCTTTTCCGTTCATTTTTCCAATCGTAACGGACGACGATGACCCGAACCCCACAGTAACATATACCGATGTCATCGAACAACTACAACCTTGCGGCGACCGTTTGTTACGCACATGGACGGCAACAGATGCGTCTGGAAAAACGGCTTCCGCAACGCAAATCATCACACGTATTGACCGTACACCGCCAGTGATTACCGTTAGAAATCAACAGTTATTGTCATTGAATTTCCAAAGTGGTGATACCTTAACTGTTGATTGTCAACACATTCCGCTTTACGCTGTTTTTGATATGAATATGACGGATGATTGTGACGATAATTTGAATAAGTCATTTGTGGATTTAGCAATCAGATTCGGACGTTGTCAACAAGACGGTTTCCTTACACTTATGGACTGCGAATGGAAGGCTGTGGACAAATGCGGCAACACGGCGACTTTCAAAATATTTGTGAAAGTGGTTGATAGAGACACGCCTCGCATCGTCAATTTACCTATTGATATCACGGTTAACAGCATCAGCGAAGTACCAGCGAGACCACTTAATGTTTATGGTCAGGACAATTGCGCCGATGATGTCAAAATTCAATACAGAGAAAACAATCATGGCGACACCTTAATTATAAGGAAATGGATTTTGATGGACGACTGCGGCAATACCTCAACGGGCGTTCAATACATAACAATTCTTCGAGGCAACGCCATTCCGCGTGATACGATACCCCCTCAGTATCAATCGAATAATACACTCATTCAAGGCGGTTTTAGGAGTGGTGAAACCATAGATTACAATGGTTGTGACCATGCTTTGAAAATAACGGATATGACTGTAACTGACAATATGGATAGAAACCCACGTGTCCGTCTCGATTCAACGATTCAATTTGGCAATTGCCTTATAGATGGGTATATGAGTTTGAAAAATTATACTTGGACAGCCACAGACAGTTCTGGAAATGTGGCGACTTTCCAAGTCAATATGCGTATTTCGGATAAAATTGCTCCGATTTTTAGCAATTTGCCTAATAATATAGACTTAGGACAAGGCGAACCGTTCCCACCTGTGCCGCAAATGAATGCCACAGATAATTGTAGTTCACCAACAACAAATTACAATATGGTTCAATCTCTTGTGGGCAACGATACGGTTTTTACAAGGACTTGGACGGCTATGGATGCCTGTGGCAATACGACAACGGCTCAACAAATTGTCACGAAACGGGGTATTGGTGTTGCGCCTCCCGACACAACAGCACCAGAGTTTCGGGCAAATAATCCTTTGTTGCAAAACAGCCGTCGCAGTGGTGACACCTTATTATACAATGGTTGCAATTATTCATTTGTTATCAATGATGTCATTGTGACTGACAACAGAGACCCTAATCCGCTTGTTCGTCTCGATTCAACGATTCAGTTTGGCAACTGCCGTTTAGATGGTTATTTAAGTTTGAAAAACTATACATGGACAGCAACGGATAGTTCTGGGAACGTAGCGACTTTTGGCATTAATATGCGAATAGCAGACTCTATAGCACCTATTTTGAATGGAATTCCAAGCGATGTGACCCTTTCTGCAACCGACCCTTTCCCACAAGACACAAGGATTGTGGTGGAAGACAATTGTGGAAGTCCTGATGTTAATGTCGAAATCGTTCAATCAATTGTAGGAACGGACACTGTTTATACCCGTTCTTGGACAGCTGTTGATCCCTGCGGAAATGTAACAACAGCGTATCAAACCATTACAAGAAATGCGGCCATTCCTTCGCCAGTTGACACGATACCCCCTCAGTTTCAAATGGTTGATCCTATCCTTGGCGGCGCGCGAAGTGGTGATACGATTAATTCGATTGTTTGCGGTAGGTCGTTGCATCAAAACAGCGTGTCAGTTTCTGACAATATGGATCCGAATCCAACAGTTCAATTTGATTCGACAACAACGATAGGACATTGTATGACAGATGGTTATCTATCATTAAAAACCTATACATGGCAAGCAAGAGACAGTTCTGGGAATCGTTCAACGTTTAAAATTAATTTAAAAACGACGGACAGTACGCCGCCAGAATTGGTCAATGTGCCAGCCGATGTCACGATTTCTGCGACAGACTCTCTGCCACCAGCGAATGTGACCATGACGGACGATTGCACTATGCCGACATTGACGATGGATTTGACGGTCATACAAAGTGGTAATGATACGGTTTTTGTAAGAACATGGACGGCCATTGATGAATGTGGTAATGCGCGTGTCTCACGTCAAAATGTCTATAAACGGGGGCGAATCAATCAAAACAATGGTTCTGTTATTGATAATTTGACTTTGCAAATAGCTGAAAACCAAATAGATACGATTTGTTTCAAAAACGTGATTCCTGGTACGACCTATTTCGTTACAAATATTTGTCCTGATTCAACGACAAATAACGCAACGTTTACTTTGATTCGAGGTGGTACTTGTGTGGTTATTCAGGGCATTACTGCTGGCAAGTCAAAGGCTTGTTTTCAAGTGTGCGACTCGCGTGGACATTGTGACACAACTTATATTACCGTTTTGGTTTCTGCAAAATTGGCTCAAATGCCTCGTTTAGTTGAGGATTTTGCCATAACGCGCAAGAATAAAGGCATCGAAATTCCTGTTTCCCAAAATGATACGGTAACTGGAACAATAAAAACGTTTGAAATTCTCATCAATCCGAAATTAGGTGAAGCAGCGACAAAATTATCAGGTTCTGAATACTCTATTATTTATGTGCCAAAAGAAGATTTTTGTTCGACAGCAACAACAGATAATATTGTTTATCAAGTATGTAATCAAATAGGTTGCGCCCAAACGATGGTTCATGTGCGGACTTTATGCGAAGGTTTGGTTATTCGCAACGGCTTTTCACCCAATGACGACGGTAAAAATGACTATTTTGTTATTGAAAACCTCGTAGATTTCCCCAATACACAGGTGACGATTTACAACCGTTGGGGCAATCGGGTCTATGAAAGTAAAGATTATAAAAATGATTGGAAAGGTGATTTCAAAGGCGCATCGCTGCCCGATGGCACTTATTTCTATCATATTGTCCTTGAAAATGGTGAATCCTATTTAGGATATTTAGAAATTCTACATTAAATTTGGTTTTAGATGAAGTTGGAAGAGCGTCTTGCGTGCAAGACGCTTTTTCTGTTTTTATTCCGTTTCTCTCTAAGCGTCTGTTAATTTTGTGCAAATATTCAAGCATCATGTTCCCCTTTGAGAATTTTCGCTTAGTTTTGCGGTTCTTGCGATACCCCCTCAGTATCAAAGACAAAAAATAAATCATTTTTTCTTAATCAAACCACTAAAAATGGACCCTTCCGGTTATGATTCGCTACTATGCAAAAAAAGACGGGCGACTCACAGAGTTGACAACGCCGGAGGTGGGCTGCTGGATAAATGTCTCGCCTCCCTTCAGCCGTGAAGAAATTGACACTTTTGCGGAGCAATTTCTCATCCCTATTGACTTTTTAACGGACCCACTTGACATTGATGAACGTCCACGTTATGAACGTGATGAAGACGTGCGCCTCATCATTTTCGCTACGCCTGTCCTCAATAACGGCATTGACCGTGAGAACCAAGCGATTTATATGACCGTTCCGACGGGTATCATCATCACAATCGAACATGTCATAACGATTTGTGGTTGGGAAAACCCTGTTTTAGAACAGTTTTTAAGCGAAAAAGTCCGTCATTTCGACCCTGCCGATGAGCGCAAGTTCATTTTGCAAATTTTAGAACAAAATGTCAATCGCTATTTGTTAAGTTTACGCAAGCTCAATCACAAACGCAATGTGATTGAAAAGGAACTGTATGAATCCAGTCGTAACATGGAAATCAAACAGTTGCTGAGTATCGAAAAGTCATTGGTTTATTTTGTCAATGCCTTGAATGCCAATGAGTTATTGAAGATGAAAATGAAACGCACGAACTTTTTGCAAGTAAACAGCGACGAAGACTTGCTCGATTTGTTAGAAGATATCATCATTGACAACTCGCAGGCTTTGGATATGTCAAAGGTTTATACCGACATTTTGGGCGGCACAATGGATGCTTATGCGTCTATTATTTCAAACAATTTGAATATTGTTATGAAACAGTTGACAACGATAACAATCGTGTTAATGGTGCCAACACTCATCGCTTCTTACTTCGGTATGAATGTTAAGATTCCATATTTTGATACCGACCATCCCAATGCTTTTACGATTATTTTGGTTATTTCATTGGTACTCAGTTTGTTAGTCGGTTTAATGTTCCGACAACGCAAGTTTTTTTGATATACATTATTGTGTTTTATAATTGTTTCAATAATACACACTTTTATTTTTCCACAAAAACTTATGAACCGTGTTGAAAACTTATCAACACGAAAAAACCATTGATTTTCAAACATTTAAAGAAGTTATTCACTTTGTGTGGATAACTTCTTTTCCATTATTTTTAGGATTCTTTCTAATTTCGTACCATCAAAAGCAAACGATTCCCACACACGGTGCTTTACTCGATTGAGGGTAACTGAAATGAGAGCAAACGACTTACAAACAAAACAAACTGAACCAGACAAAGATTAGAGTACACCAACTCACACACACAGTATTATAACAGCAAACAAATTTTTTAAGAGGAAAGTCCTGAATTATCCAAAATTTCGATTGGATACTGAGGGGTGACTTCTCTTGAACATTATATTTATTTTTAAAATTTTAAAACAAAAAGATAGAATTATGTCAAATCACATAGAACCTATTTTAGCACCTAACGACAACCGCTTTGTCCTTTTCCCCATTAAGTATGACCAAATTTGGAAATACTACAAACAAGCCGAAGCCTCTTTTTGGACAGCCGAAGAAGTGGATTTATCCAGCGATATGAACGATTGGGAAAATAAACTCAACAAAGACGAAAGACATTTTATCAAGCACGTCCTCGCTTTTTTTGCCGCTTCCGATGGCATCGTAAACGAAAACTTAGTGTTGAACTTCATGCGTGAAGTGCAAATACCCGAAGCCCGTTGTTTTTACGGTTTTCAAGTAGCGATTGAGAACATTCATGCTGAAATGTATTCGCTTCTGATTGACACCTATATAAAAGACCCAACAGAAAAGGATTATTTGTTCAATGCCCTTCAAAACCTCGAATGTGTGTCTAAAAAAGGACAATGGGCTTTGCGTTGGATTGACAATGCACCGACGTTTGCACACCGTTTGATTGCATTCGCAGCCGTCGAAGGCATCTTTTTCTCTGGCTCTTTCTGTTCCATTTTTTGGTTGAAAAAACGGGGTTTGATGCCAGGTTTGACTTTCTCCAACGAACTCATCAGCCGTGATGAAGGTTTGCATTGCGATTTTGCGTGTATGTTATACCAAATGTTGGAAAACAAACTCGACCCACAAGAAGTCCAAGACATCATCACTGAAGCCGTTGAGTTTGAAAAAGAATTCGTTACTGATGCTTTGCCTGTCTCATTAATAGGTATGAACGCTGCCATGATGTCCGATTATATCGAGTTCTGTGCCGATCGTTTGCTCGAATCTTTGGGCAATAAGACCTTTTATAATACAGAAAACCCGTTCCCGTGGATGGAAATGATTTCGCTGCAAGGCAAAACCAATTTCTTT
>JANLQI010000284.1:0-13185 GCA_031367705.1 Saprospiraceae bacterium
ATTGTTTATGCTTAATTAAAATTAATATGTCAATGAACTTCTATTGTTAAACGTTTTTTGCACGCTTTTGCACGCTTTTTACGGCTTTTTTGGGCAGTGCAAAAGCCGTATTGAAAATCGGTGGTTTCAAGATGTTAGATGTTGTTTCAAGCTTATTTAGAGCCGAAATTTTAAGCGAAAGAGATGTTTTGAAGTTTCCAAAACTTGAACCTGCTTAAAATCAAAGTGCCAAAGTAGAATTAATTTTAAAAAAAAATCCCGAAACTCGTGATTGCGAAGTTCGGGATGCTTGAAAGGGAAGGGCAAATTATACGTAACCCAACGCATTAATTAGATGCGATTGCCGTCATTTTTTTCATATTCGCACCCGCTTTACCTTCTTTACTAAACAATTGTTTTTTAGTTTTTTCCAATGCAAAAGCGATAGAATCCGCCTCACCAAAGAACAATTGATTCCGTACTTCGCGTTTACTTGCCAACATATTGTAGGCATCGTCTGTGGTTTGATTTGCCAAGGATAATGAAGTGGCGAACGATTTTAAAGCCGCGATAGACAAATCGGCTTCATTGGTGGTATAATTTCCCGCTGTTTCTAACAACACAATCAATGTCTTGAAATTCGCCAAACGTTCTTCATATTTCAATTGGGCGATAGAGCGCGTTTTTGCGGCATCGGGCAAAGTCTCACCTTCAGGCAGTAACGCGATGGCTTTTTCAGTTTTTTTCTTACGCAAGGCGGTTGCTTTGGCGATGTTTGTGCCGTCTATCAAATCCTTGTAGGTTTTGACCTTTTCGATGGTCGTTTTATCCATCTCGCAACATTCTGATGCCGCAAGGACGCGGCGCACCAACGCATTGAGGGGCGCAAAAGCCGTCAACCGTTCTTTGGTTTTCAGAGTGTCGAACACAATAGCCGCCGTGATGGCTTCTGTCATCGCTTCTGCATCGGTGTGCAAGGTTTCTAAAGCGGGAATCAACAATTTGGGATGCACAGGATTCCAATCCGCACCCATGTTTTTGAGAATCTTAATCGTTTCACCTAAGTTTTTAACTGAATCGTTTACTGCCATGATAGGAAGTTTTAGAATTGAAGAAAATGATTTCAAATCGTTTTTAATTGCGTCCTAACACGCTTTTGCGTGTTGTTAATGGAGATACGAAGGTGTTTTGTAAAGGTTGCGATGGCAGGTATTTATTTTTTTGGGATTCTTGAAAATAGAGTGGTGAGAAATAGAGACGGACTTTTTTGAAAAGAAAATACTGAGGGGTGGGAAAAATCTACTCCCTCAATAAAAAAGGTTAATTATCTTTTTGAAAGATATAAGCAAAAATTATCACTACTTTTAAAATTATTTCTGTTAAGAAAATAAAAACAAAAAGTAGCATAATATTTATTCAGAACTTAGTACCTTGTGCTTTTAAAAAAATTATGGTTATAAATTTCGATTTAACAAAAAAAAGAGTTTGTAATGTTTACAATCTATTTGAGAGAGCTTAATACCAAAAATAGAAATTGAAATAGAATATGACAAATCAATTAGAGAAAGAGAAGACAGAGCTATATGCTTATAGCCTTTTTAGCGGAGGAGGAGGTTTCCATATCGGCATGGAAAAGGCGGGATTTAATGTTTTAATTGCAAATGATTTAGAACCAAAAGCAGCAACAACGCACAAAAAAAATTGGGCTGATACACCATTTTTACTTAAAGATATTAGACTTGTTTCTGGAGAAGAATTATTAAACCTTTCAAATGGGAAAAAACCAGATTTTATATTTGGCGGCCCACCTTGTCAAGGTTTTTCAACATTAGGAACAAAACTCTCCAGCGACCCAAGAAATGCACTTTTTGACCACTTTGTAAGAGTTGTTAATGAATTAAATCCAAAATGTTTTTTATTTGAAAATGTCAAATCATTAACAACAATGTATGAAGGACAATTCAAAGAGAACATAATTAACAAATTTGAAGCAATCGGTTATAAAGTTACTTACAAAATTTTAAATGCCGCAGATTATGGTGTGCCTCAGCACAGGCATCGTGTTTTCTTCTTTGGAACAAAATTAGAAGCAGAATTTCAGTTTCCAGAGCCTACTCATGGTCCCGCTTCAAGAAACAAAACACCTTATACAACTGTTGGTGAGGTTATTATGGATATAGTTGAATTAGATGAAACAACTATTCCTAATCATTTAGCATTAGCTCATTCTGAAACAGTTATCAATAGATATAAATTAATCAAAGAAGGAGGCAAATTACCACCTAAAGATTCTTTGCCGATAGAATTACAACGTACTAATTTTGGCAATACATACAAAAGATTAAATAGGAACGAACCCGCATTAACAATGGTTCCTGGCAATAATGCTTTCCCGATACACCCAACACTCAACCGTAGTCTTACACCAAGAGAGGCTGCAAGAATTCAAACTTTTCCTGATAATCATATATTTGAAGGAGATAGAAGAAGGCAGTGTATTCTTGTTGGTAATGCTGTACCACCCCTCTTAGCAGAAGTATTAGGAACTGAAATAAATAAACACATTCAAACGGCTAAATTACGTAAAGTTAAAATAGTTGATATGAATTATGTATTAAATTTCAATAACTCAATTTTAGAAAGCACTTTACCATTAAAAAGCTTAAACCAATTGAGTACTAAAGATGGTTTCATTGATTTATTCAGTGGTGCTGGCGGCTTCACAATTGGATTTGCTAAAAGTGGGTGGAAACCTCTTTTAAGTGTTGACATAAACAAAAATGTAAGCGACACACATCAATTTAACATGCCTACATTTCCTTATCTTGAAGGTAATTTAGGGGAAGATAGTTTTAGAAACGCCATCATAGATAAATTTGAAGGTAAAGAAATAGGTTTAGTAGTAGGCGGCCCCCCCTGTCAAGGCTTCTCTATTTTTGGAAAAAGGAGATTTATCAATACACAAGGTTATGATACGCATTTAGACCCAAGAAATAAACTTGTCTATGCTTATTTGGATGTTGTGAAAAAATTAAAACCAAGATGGTTTTTAATGGAAAACGTACCAGGCTTAGCCAACTTAGATGAAGGGTTATTCTTAGAAAAGCTGTTAGAAGAATTTAAGGCTCTGGGTTATCCAAATACGGAATATCAGGTTTTGAACGCTGCAAACTATGGTGTTCCTCAACAAAGAAAACGACTTATAATTATCGGTAACAGAACAGGTCATATAATACCTTGGCCCAAGAAGAAATATTTTGAAGAACCAAAAGATTGGCAAAAACCATACAGAACTGTTGGGGAAGCTATTTCAGATTTAATGACAGAAGTTTCATACCGTCAATTGCCAAATCATGTACCCATGAATCATAAACCTTTACTGGTTGAAAGGTATAAATATATTGAAGAAGGTTGTAAATTAGATGTATCTAAATTGCCTGATGAATTAAAAAGTGGTTATAGAACTGATGAGGTAAAAAATTATAGCCATGTGTTTAAGCGATTACATAGAAATAAACCCGCACATACAATGGTTCCAGGACACAATGCGTTCCCTGTCCATCCTGTTCTAAACAGAACACTAACCGTTCGTGAAGCCGCAAGGATTCAAACCTTTCCTGACGAAATTATTTTCCAAGGTAATAGACAAGAACAATGTATTCAAGTTGGCAATGCGTTTCCGCCTATGTTGGCTGAAATCTTAGCCAATAATATAAAAAAAGCAGAGATAAATAATTGGTATCCGAACGAAGTTTCAGCTTCTGCTTGGTATTCCTTACTTGAAAAACAAAATTCCGAAAGTCCAGTTTTAGAACTATTTTAACATCATGAGTCACGATTTATATGCGTCATGGGCAACTGCTGAAGTGTCAAGAATGGTAAAAACAACACCTAATTTGATGTTCAATAATATGCCTACCAATAGTCTAAATATATTTGCAAACAGAGAGAGTGGGCGTATCTGGCCTATTCCAGATGGTCGTATTAGTGCAGAATTGTTAGCAAATAAATTTGAAATTGCAGTTGAATTAAAAAGAACAAATGAAGGGTTACATGGTGTATTAACTGCTATTGGACAAGCACAAGCCTATCTATGTAAAGGTTATTCAGGTTCAGCAATCATAATACCTAATCAATATGACTCGTTTGCAGACCCAGGCAATTATGTAGCCAATGTTATCAACTCAACAAGAGCAGATTTACCAATAGGTGTTTTTACATATACACACCCTGACACTACTAATTCTTTGCCATTTCTTAATAAATTGACTTGTATAAGAAATATTGGCTTGTCAAATACTTCAATGATTGGTGCAGGTAATTTCCTCATAAATCAAAAATCAACGACTCAATGGGCGCATTTAAGAGAAGGAAGTACAGAGGCTTTTGCCTTCTATAAATATTTGCAGATAGCAAAGAAACAAAATGCAAATGCCCCAATTGAGCCCCCTCTTGACATACCACAAGAATTAATTGATGCGGCAATTCGTTTAAAACCTAATGTTAATCCTCTATTCTATTTGTGTAATGCACCTGCTTTTGCTTTTCATGATGTAATATGGAGGTGTTTTTGGCTAGAAAATATTTTAACCTATCAAGTTGCGACGATTTGGAATAAAGTCGGAAGCAATTATATTGTGAATGAGGCTCGTACAATTTTAAAATTACCAGATTCTACTTACCAAAGATTTTTTTCTGGTAGAACAGATTCTATTAAAAATAAAATAGTTGTAGAACTCAATAATGGAACAATTTCAGAAAATGAGGCATGGGAAAAATTTGCTGCAAATATTCATGATAGAGCGCATAGTTACAGAGAGGATATTGATTCAGGACTTGAACATCTAGGACTCATTGATTCTGACGGTAAACCGAGTGAAAGTGGGTATAAGTATGTAGATGCTTGTGAAAGAACAAATGATTGTCATTCAGGAAAACCTAACTTAATACTTGGTGCATCTATATTAAAAGAAGGGAGTTTAGGTGCTTTTCTGCACTACATTTATAAAGTTTCCGAAAAGAAATTTAAAAGTGATCCATTAGCTTTCACAACCCAACTACAAGCGGAAAAATTCAATTCGACCAAAGCAGTTATTTAGCATTTGTGCAAAATGAGTTGGCAAATACACTAAATGTAATGAACACTGCTACTTTAAGAGGTGGTAGAGCGCGGATGCCCTTCCAAGCAGAATTTGCTATTTTAAGAAAATTTGATTTTGTTTCAAAATTTAGAATTGGTGTTGGTCTTGAAATAAACTGGCCTCTAATCCAAGAGTTTTTAGAGTATGAAATTTAAAATTTAAACAATTAATTTAGCCTTGCTGTCACCCACTGACTCGCTCGTGAGTGTCTCCAGACGCGACACATACTATTGTCTGGTCTTCAGACCTGCGAAACCACCCCCTCAGCATAAAACCACAAAAAGCCTTTCAAACATAAGTTTGAAAGGCTTTCGTTTATATCAGTATGAAAAGAATCTCGACAAGTGCATGAAACCCCTCAGTATGAACGCATAAAACATCAAACAGCTTTCAATACCTCTACATTCAGTTGAAAATCGAAAAGAATTGTTTTCAATTCATCTAAAAACTGTTGTCGTAAATGCTGATATTGCTTAATCATCAATGCACTTTGCGTCTCTTCGTTGTGCATACGGATAAGTGTATTGAGTTTTTCAATATGGTCGAGAATATCAACAACTCTTATTTTTTTGTCATTCATGATATGTTCCATTTTTAGAAAATATTCAGATTAAACATCACGGACTTCCAACAATTCATACAGCCATTGCCCCTCTTTTTTGACAGTATGCTGAATATGAACTTTTACCTCTTGCCCCCAATGCGCTTTGATTAATTGGCTCAATAATTCGGCAGTTGTATAAATCGTATAAGATGTTTCAGAAACACCTACCTTCGTTTTTGCGGCAAGTGTAAACGTATTTTCTTCTCCATCTGCACGTAACAACACGCCACTTGTCCAAAAATGATGACGTTCTCCTTTTTCAGCTAATTGATGCGCCCATTCTTCAGGAATACCATATTTCGCAATCATTTCTTCGGCTTCTGCCAACTTTTCAGGAAACAGCACCACATCATCATAGTTTTTCATGTTATTGTCAATAATAACACCGTCTCGCTTTGATTTTTTAAATTCCGTTATTTCATTCATCTTATTAATCTTTTAATTTTATCAAAAAAGCTGAATAGTCATTGTTTTTTTCATAAACAACCCAATCTTTATCCTCTAAAAATCCCAAAACTTCAAATTGCTCATTTATCTCTTCAAGATTATTAGAGATACTCATACGATAAAGGCGCGTTCTTGCAAAGGTACTGCCTTTTACATAGATAGCAGCATTGGGATATTTTTCCAAAAAAGTATAAACAGTTTTTGCAACCGTTGCAAGAACCTTATGCGTATCGTTATTATGAGTAACCGTTTTGTCATCAATATCGTTATTTTTATTTACATCTCCAAAAGCTAAATTGTAGAAGTTTCCTTGTTTGAACTTTGTGTATTGCACACGTTTTTTTACTGAACCTTTTGGACCTTTGCTGATAAATTCAAAAGTCATCATTGACTCCCTCGTCTCTAATAGATAGGTTTCGTATCTCATAGTTTTCTTTTCATTTTAGATTTCAAGACAAATTTAAACTAACAAATCACCGTTTCAAAACAAGAGAAAACATATTTTTTTCAAAAATTGAAAATAAAAGTCATATTACATGATTTATACTACACTATTTACACGAGTCACCCCCTCAGTATAAAACTACAAAAAGCCTTTCAAACATAAGTTTGAAAGGCTTTCGATGTATAAAAAAGCGAAGGCTTATCCAAGTTATTCAATACAAAACAGAAGGTTCAATAACTGGATAATGTTCTTTTTCATATACTTCAACAGCATCGAGCAATAAACCCAACTCTTTAAATTCAAGACTACCTTCGGCGACCTGTGCGCGTATCAAGACTTGAATACGCAACAGCGCATTATCATATTCTTGTTCAGATTTAATCAAAAGGATTGTATTGGACATTTTTCACGTTTATTTTATCGTATTCAGAATGAGAACCTACCCAAGTAATAAAAACAGCATGATAGCGATAATCAATATCAACAACGAGTCGAAAACTATTGCCATGAATATTAAAAACGACTCTTGTTGTATCTATGATGGAAGCATTACCAAACTGCTCTTTCAAATCATTATGATTTTGCCAATCGGCTTTTTCAACTTTTTTATACCAACTGTCCAAAGCATTCTTTGCAAGTGATTCAAGCAACCCATATTTCACCAAAGTTTTTTTGGCAATTATTCTCATAGCATTCTGTTTTCGTTTATGATACAATATTAAACCTTTACAATGGTTCTCGCAAGTTTGACAAAATATTTATTTTTCTCAAATTAATGTTCTGGTATTATCTGATACTGAAACAAGCATTTGCTCATAACCTTTGGCAATTATGCACATTCTATTGCCCCGTCTTCAGAACTGCGAAACCACCCCCTCAGTATAAAACTACGAAAGCCATTCAAACATAAGATTGAATGGCTTTCGGCATATCAAAAAAAAAAGCAAATCCTTACATTTCACCACCTCCTTTCTTAGAAATCGCCCACAACCCCACAAACGTTATAAAACCATTGAGTAAGAGTAACTCAAAACCAAATTTATAGCCAAAAATCAGGTTGCCCAAATAACCATTGTAGGTATAAATTGCCGTTGTGATGAAAATAGAAGCGAGACAAACCCACAATGAATAGCGGTCAATGATGCTGCGTTTTGTATAAAAACCAAAAACAAATAAACCAAGAAGTGGACCATAAGTAATTGATGCTGAATCATATACGAGTTTGATAATCTCTCCTGTTGCAATTTGTTGAAAAACCAAAATGAGTACAAAAAACAAAGCTGAAAAACCGAGATGCGTTTGGTGGCGTAACTTAGAGTTAGCAGGTGAATTTACATCTTTCTTTTCAAAACCGAGAAAATCAATACAAAATGCTGTGGTTAAAGAAGTCAAAGCAGAGTCTGCGGAGGCATAACTGGATGCTGTTAAGCCTAAAACAAACAAAATCCCGATGGTGGCGGATGAATATTTTAAGGCAATTGTTGGAAAAAGGAGGTCGGTATCTGGCACTGTTATGATGGACGAGATACCATTTGCCCAAGTTGTGATTTCTTTTGTCGGTATTTCGATATTGTGTTGTGCTGCAAAGATGAACAATAAAATGCCGAGTGAAAGGAACAATAAATTCATCAAAACCAAGATGCTCGAATAGGCATACATATTGGTTTGTGCGCCTTTGATGTTTTTGACGGTCAGTATTTTTTGCATAATATCTTGGTCAAGTCCTGACATAACTATCGCAATTGATGCCCCAGCAAGGAACTGTTTGAAAAAGAATTTTGAATCAGACCAACCGTTTTCAAAAAAGAAAATTTGGCTTCGTGCATCGTTTTTGACCGTTGAAATTAAGCCGCCGATGTCTAAATTCATGTTTTGACCAATAAGAACGATGGTCATAATGAGCGATGAAATGAGAAAAAGCGTTTGTAAAGTATCTGTCCAGATGATGGTTTTGACACCACCTTTGAATGTATAAGACCAAATCAAAGCGATAGTCACAAAGGCGGTTACCCAAAAAGAGATACCAAAAAGCGGCTCAATGACGAAAGCGTGTAATATTTTTGACATCAAAAACAAGCGTATTGATGCACCAATTGTTCGACTCAAAATAAAAAAGAAAGACCCTGTTTTATAAGCCGTTGTGCCGAAACGTCTGTCGAGATATGTATAAATTGAAATCAAATTCATTTTATAATACATTGGCAATAAAACAGTTGCGATGATGACATAGCCCAAAAAAAAGCCAAAAACCATCTGCATATAGGACATAGACGACGAAGCCACGTAGCCAGGCACGGAGATAAAAGTGACTCCTGAAATGGACGTGCCGACCATGCCAATGGCTATCAACCACCACGGAGATTTTCGATTAGCCACAAAAAAGGATTCATTATTTGAACCCCGACTCGTTAAATAGGATATGCCAATGAGCATCAAAAAGTAGCCGATAATGATGCTTAGAATTAATTGTGGCGATAATTGCGACATGCGTTTAGTTGATTTTTGATTTGATTGAACCTTAATTTTTGCCAAAAATAGAAAAAGCCTTGTTCGATTGTATCTGAACAAGGCTTTTTATTTTAGATGATAGGGGATAGTGGATAATGGATAATTGTTATCCAAGCTTAATTTTCCATTATCCACTATCAACTATCATCTATAATCTAAATATGTCTCTCTGCATGATAGCTTGACCTTACCAAAGGACCACTTTCGACATAATTAAAACCTTTTGACAAACCAACTTCTTTGTATTCTGCAAAAACATCGGGATGAACAAATTCAGCGACTTCGATGTGCATTTTTGTCGGTTGCAAATATTGACCAATTGTTAAGACATCGCAACCATTTTCGACCAAATCGTCCATGATTTTAAACATTTCTTCTTTGGTTTCACCCAAACCAACCATAACGCCTGACTTTGTGCGTTTGCCAAATTCTTTTGTGCGTTTGATTTGTTCAAGGCTGCGCTCGTATTTGGCTTGTGGACGGACTTTGCGGTAGAGTCTTTCAACGGTTTCCATATTGTGCGACACCACTTCTTGACCTCCTGAAATCATACGTTCTAAAGCAGGCCAATTGGATTTAGTATCTGGAATCAAAGTCTCAATCGTTGTTTCAGGACTTAAACCTTTGACATTGACGACGGTTTGAAACCAAATCTCTGCGCCACGGTCTTTTAATTCATCTCTATTGACAGAAGTCAAAACGGCGTGTTTGACTTGCATCAGTTTGATAGCTTCAGCCACACGGCGCGGTTCATCGGCATCATATTCAGTCGGACGACCTGTCTTTACAGCGCAAAATGAACAGCTGCGTGTACAAACATTGCCCAAAATCATAAAAGTTGCCGTACCTGCACCCCAACATTCGCCCATGTTTGGACAATGACCACTTTGACAAATTGTATGTAAATTGTATTCATCAACAAGCGAACGTACTTTTTTGTACTCCTCTCCTATCGGCAATTTTACCCGCAACCAATCTGGACGTGGAGAACGTTGTGGTTTGGGTTCTGCTATTTGTAATTCAACCATAAACCTCTAATGATAAATTATGAATGATAAATGATGAATTATTAGGATAAATTCATCATTCATCATTCATAATTCATCATTCAAAAATTAGTTTCTTTTACCTAACTGCAAAGATACATAAAGGTTGAAAAAATAAGGACGATTCTGCTCAGAAACCATGATGGGTAGTTTTTTAGGGAAAATATCAATCATAATACCCGCTTCAATGGCACGCATAAATTCATCGAATGCGCCCCAATCGAGATGCACGCCGACCTGTCCATGTATGCCTGGAATGACTTGTGTCTCGCCGATACCTTTGAGAATGCTCGATTTGCCTTTTACTCTAAAAGGGTCGAGAAAATCTACTTTTGTTGCTTCTGTGTATTTGATAGACGTTGTTTTAGCATCTCTTGGCCCACCCACTTCAATATAATATGGCAACATCAAAGCCGTTGTGATGCCACCTGAATAACTGACCGCGAGCGCAACACCGTTCTTAGCCGCCTTTTCTGTGAAGTAGCGTTTTGCGCCATAGCCCCCCCTCAGTACAAAAGCAAAATTTTGTTTACCATAAGTGTATTGACGGAAACTTTGGCTTGGCAAATTACTGGGTTCAGACGATTTACGCACTTCTTTATGGTGTTTCAATTCACCCAGACCGAAGCGAAAAAAAGTCGTTTTATAATAGCTTTTTATATCGCCCATCATGTAGTTAGCCGCCCAACCATGTGTGTGAATACGCGCATCGAGCGCCTTCTCTTTGCTGTATAAAATACCTTTTGCATCTGCATTAAGACGTGTAGATTGAGCAGCTATTTGAGTAGTCGTCAAAACGACAAGAGTGAATATAAGACGTATCATTTTGGACATATTTAGAATGTGGACAAACAAAAACACATTTTGTTCAAATGTACGGTGATTCTTTTAGATTCCAAAATTTCAATTTCAAAATTCGATTGTGATTTTTTTAGACCACTGATTGGACGGGTGCGACTGATTTTTGCTGATTTGCCCTTAGTGCCTTACAGGATAAAGAAAGTCGAGTAGAGCGGGGGCAGCCGAAAACTGCCCCTACCCTTTGGTCTAAAAAACAATTTCTAAACCTTTTTGACATTAACAGCATTGAGTCCTTTACGGCCATCAACAACTTCAAATTGGACAGAATCTTCTTGACTCACATTGTCAATCAGACCTGATATATGAACAAAAATATCCGTTTGCGTTTCATCGTCAACGATAAAGCCAAAACCTTTTGATTGGTTGAAATATTTAACTTTTCCTGTTTTCATAAGAACAATTTAAAATAATATAGAAGGCAAAATTACCTAAAAGTAAAAATACTACTTTACCCTGGTTCTTTTAAGCATTAAAAACGATTAAAGTACCCAAAACGGATAAATATCAGACATTTGACAACAAAATATACTCAAAAGGCTTTAAAGACAAGGACATATCAGCTGTAACCGTTTGTTTTTCACTTGTAAACGCATTTGTGTATGCAGCAACAGCATCATCCCCCCTCAGTACACAAGCCACATTTTGGTTTGCTAAATTGAAAATACCAACAAACGTATCACCGTCTTTTTCACGGATAAAAGCATAGACTTTATCATCAGCATCTGTCGTCAATTTGCGCAAAACACCACCACTTTGACCATTCCACAAAGCTTTGTTTCTATGTTTGAGGTCAATCAATACCTTAAAGAATTCTGCACGCGGCACGCCATTCCAATCAATTTCATCTTTATTAAAAAACCATAAACGTTTGTCGAGGGTCGCTTCTTGACCGCCGTAAATCATACCCATGCCTTCGATAACAAAAGTCAAAGCAGAATAACAATCTGCTCCTTCGCCAAAAAGCTCTTGTTCAGTGCCATTCCATGTGTTTTCATCGTGGTTTTGTGTATAATTCAACTGCCAACCACGCGTACCAAACTTTTCTTTCACTTTTTCAGTCCAATCATACAAGGCCGAAGCGGGTAGTTCACCTTTCACAATTTTCTTCAAAACGATGGATGTTTCCCAACCATAATTGGTGTTGAAACAGATATTAAAATGCTGTTCGCCTTTAACTTCATCTTCTGAAAGCATATAAACAGGGCGAATCTTTTCAAGGCGCGGGCGCAACTCATTCCAAAAAGAGTTAGGCACTTCACCTGCCACGTCTTCGCGGAAACCGTCAATATCGAACTCACGCATCCAAAACTCATGTGCTTGAATCACATTTTCACGCATTCTTTTATTTGAATAATCCAATTGAGCCACATCGTCCCAGCCCCAAGATTCACCATTTTCTTCTTTTACAGGCGACATGATATTGCCATAGGTATCGCGTTTAAACCATTCTGGATGGCGTAACATCCAACGAGAATCCCAACCTGTGTGATTGGGTACAAAATCAAGAATAACTTTAATGCCTAAATCATGTAGTTTTTTAACAACAAGCCTAAAATCTTCTGGTTTTCCATAACGTGGATTGACCGAAAAGAAGTCATAAACAGCATAATGGCTGCCCAAAACTTCTGTATCCGCATCTTCATGTGATTTCTGATTGGTTTCGCACAAAGGATAAATGGGCATAAACCAAACTATGTCCACACCCAATGCCGCGATGCGGTCTATGTGTTCAGCAAAAGCATTAAAAGTACCCTCAGGTGTGAATTGGCGGACATTTACTTGATAAATAACCGCATTTTTCGCCCAATCGGGCGTAGAGAGTGGTTTTTCTTCGTAAATCGGTGCAATGGCTTCCGCCTTTTTTTGCTCTTCTTCTTGCTCTGTTAAGTGCATATTCCTAAAAATAAGTCCAATAAGAGCTAAAGCGATAACGACTGTTACTATAATCGTAGTTGTCATAAAGTAGAATCTAACTAATTATTAATATTTGATAAAAAAGTGCGCAAATTTCCAACGAATTAACCCGAATACAAAATTTTTGGACAGGTTTATTGAATAGGCACGAATTCAATAGGTCAAACTATTGATTGCCACTGGTATAGTAAACAGAAATTTGAATAGGTATATTTTTTTTTGAAAAAAAATATACCTATT
>JANLQI010000285.1:0-5353 GCA_031367705.1 Saprospiraceae bacterium
ATTGTTTATGCTTAATTAAAATTAATATGTCAATGAACTTCTATTGTTAAACGTTTTTTGCACGCTTTTGCACGCTTTTTACGGCTTTTTTGGGCAGTGCAAAAGCCGTATTGAAAATCGGTGGTTTCAAGATGTTAGATGGCTTTTCGAGCTTATTTAGAGCCAAAATTTTAAGCGAAAGAGACGTTTTGAAGTTTCCGAAACGTGAACCTGCTTAATATAATAGAACCAAAGTAGAACTAAATCTTTAGAATCCTCAAAATCCCTAACATCCTAATTCAAACGAAAGACCTTAGTTTTTCACGAACCTAACCGTCTCATCCTTCACTTTCAAAACGTAAGTACCCTTTGATAATCCGTTGATATTCAAGTCTTTTTGTTCAATTAATTGTCCTGTTTGGACGTTTTGACCGAGCAAATTGTAGATGTTAAAAGTCAATGGCTCGTTGCTGTCTGAACGGATTGTAATTTTATCCGTCGCAATTGTTGGATAGACTTTCAATTTGTCGCTTTTGCTTTTGACAACTGAAACGACTTTAGAAAGCGTTTCTTTGCCATCAAAACCCACAGAACGCAAACGATAGTAGCTGATAGGGAGGGGGCCATTGTCTATGAATTGATAATTTTTTAAGGCATTTACGGTAACAGAACCGATTGTTTGCCATAAAGTTAAAGGACTTGTTGCGCGCTGAATGTCAAAATGAACGGTATTTTTATCATTGGCAGTTTGCCAATTGAGGACGTTTTGATTGTTTTTTTGATTGACCGATATTGCCGCCCACTCAATTGGCAAAACGCCTGCATTGCCAAAAGAGAAAGGCGACCAATTGGAGGCAGTATATGTAAAAGCTACCGTATAAGGATTCATACCCGATGGGGTGGCTGTGCCTATATTTTCCCACTTTGAAGATGTATTGTTGAAGTGTATGCCATCCATAGCTGCGCCTTCTATAAAAGCACTCGCCCCTTCATTCATGTTGTAAGTAAATGACAAACCCACATTTGAAGCGGTTGCGCTGGAACTAATATCCCATTGCCGGTTAATTACTTTGGTTGGCTGTGCGATACCTGAACCACTTGGTGCCGTGTTAGAGAGCTTGACAGCGTAATCAACATTGCCGCCATTGTCTATGGTTAGCGGATTGTAAGCGGTTAAACCAATTGGAAATGTAGCTGTACCCACATTTGGAATCGCTAATTTGCCTGAACCATTGGTAACGACATAACTTGTTGACGAACCGCCTGCAATAGTGGTCGCAATGACATTGCCCGTGCCTAAAATAATTTTACCAGTTGTAAGGGTTAAAGTGCCGCTTATGGTGAGCGTAACCCCATCATCTACTATGACATCGCCGCCACTTATGATTAAACTGCTGAAAGATTGATTCGATGAAATTTGGAGTGTGCCGCCAGAGATGATCATTTCATTGGTGGCAGGAAGCGTCGAGCCGCCCGTATGATTCAGTTTTAATGTACCTGCCGTCAAATGGGTGGCCCCAGTGTAAGTATTAGCAGCCGTTAATGTCAAACTGCCTAAGCCAGAGCCAGATTTCGTCAACGTTTTGCCTGGCCCAGTAATAACGGAAGGGATGGTAATACCGCCTGTACCATCTATAATAATGTTGTTATTGGCTGTATTTCCAAGGAAAATATCTAAATTACCTGAACCATTTTGGATGGTTAAATCGGCATTGCTGGCATTTCTGAGTATCGTATTGCCCACACTGTTGACGATTATACCAAACAAGGATAAAGTGCCAGCCGTCGAACTACTGTTTTCAATCGTCAAGGCACGGGTTCGTGCCGATGTGACCTCAATGGCTCCAATTAAAAGCGAAGCGGTACTGATGTCTATCTGTGCCAATTCAGCCGTACCCGCATTTGCAAATTGAGCGATATCGGTTGATAACCACTCCGCAGAACCTTTATTTGGTGTCCAATTTGTATTTGTGTACCAATCCGTTGCCATTCCCGCATTGCTCCAAAGGGTTTGGGCATGACTTGCCATGGTGAAAAGCAAGCAACAAATTGTTATGATTGTTTTCATAGTCTGAAAATTAAGTTTTGGTGAAGAAAATAAAGGAGGATTCGCAAAACAGTGTAAAGTCAATTTTTTCTGTAAAAAATACATTTATGCTTAAGGCTGACTTAACCAAAGGTAGTTTTTAAAACTAAATTCCCAAACTATGCCCCAGTATTTTAGCGCATCCGCACTGTCAAAAAGAAATAGGATTCGAGTCCTACAACCCGAATCCTATAAATCCCTAAAATCCTTAGCATCCTAATTCAAAAGAATGGGACTTAGTTTTTTACAAACCTCACCGTCTCACCATTCACTTTCAAAAGGTATGTACCCGTTGATAATGTATTGATATTCAAGTCTTTTTGTCCACTCAACTGCCCTGTTTGGACATTTTGACCGAGCAAATTGTAGATATTAAAGGTCTGTGGCTCATTGCTGTCTGAACTGATGGTGACCTTTTCCTGCGCGATGGTAGGATACACTTTCAGTTTACCACCTTTATCGCTGAGGACAGAAACGATGTTTGATAGGCTTTCTTTGCCGTCGAAATCCACAGAACGCAAACGGTAGTAGCTGATACTGAGGGGGGCATCGTCTGCGAATTGATAGTCTTTTGTCGTTTGGCTATTGCCCGCTGCTTTCACTGTACCGATTGTTTGCCAATTGGCTTGTGGGTTGTTGGCGCGTTGGACTTGAAAGAAGTTTGACTTGTTTTCGTTAATTGTTGTCCAATTAATTATATTACTTTCTAAGTGCGATTTGACAGATAGTTTTTGTAATGAGACTTGTAATACAGCATTATAACTGACAGCAACATAATCAAAACGCCATGTACCAGAGGTTGCATAAGTGCCACTAACAGCTGCATAGCTTGCAGTATTAAAGGTTGAAACAATTCTGAATTTAGCGTTAGCATTATTGTTTAATGCTGTAATACTTGATAAATCATATGTACGACCATTGATAAATATAGATCCACTTGCTGAAGGTGTAGTAAATGTTGTTGCATCAGTGAAAGTAGTTCCATTGGTCGAATACTGAAGTGTTGCTAAATTTGCAGCAGTATTTGTACTCCGTTGATCAAAAGTAATTGTGATACCTGATTTTCCGACCGTACTTACAGCAAATTCAATTCCAGCAGTTTTATTATTAGCATTTGATGCAGGAAAACTAGCTAAAGCAAAAGCAGAATTATCAGTTGTATTGGGGTCGCTTGAAGCACTAGTACCTCCACCTGAGGCAAAAGATGTAGTTACTCCTCCAATAGCACTTAAAGTGCCCGAACCTGTGGATGGGGTCAAAGTTCCTGTTGCCGTATTTGCGTCGCCAGGATTAGAGTTAAAATCCCATCTTGTTAAAATTTGACCTGATAACTCGAAATACGTAAATACAAACAAAGGAAAAATTAAAAGTAAAATCTTTTTCATATTAAAACATTTAAAAATAGTGAAGAAATTATTATTAATTAAAATTTAGATAACCCAAGGAACAGCGATACGCACCACAATATTACATCAAGGACGTAAGCGTGCCGTTTTTTAAAGGCATTAAAAAACAAGACAATAAGGAATGAAATATTATAAGGTGATACACCTATTTAAGATGAGTAAATTTGGTTTTAATCGTTTAAAACAGCGTTTCCCATGTGGGGTGTTTGTAAAATTTTTATTCATAGTGACATTTTTTAAGTTTTAACGACATTTGGTATAAGTGATTGTTTTGATGAAAAGGGCATTTGAATCCCCGCCTTTAAATTTAAGGTGGAAAGATAGACAGTTTTTTTTATTATAGTAAGGTCAAGGCATATTATTTTAATGTTAAATCTAAATTATATACGATGTACGGGTACATCCTTGTATGTACGATGTTGGATGTACGGAGTACGATTTATACCGTCATCTTATGCCATCGCTCTGATTTCAAATACCAAATCGTGACGAACATCATGACAACCCAATAGAAAATTTCGCCGCCCCAAGCCCACGTGAGGCCCCCCTCAGTATAATTGAGGACAATATGGATAAAAGCAAGGTAAGACAAAGCACAAACGAATTGCAAAGCCAAACCTAATGCCGCTGCACCCATACTTGCCAAAGCATTGAAATAGACGCTGCCAACGCTGAAAATGGCGAGAATAACAATCAGTAACCGCAAAACGGGCAAGGCTTCGCGTATCAAACCTGTTTCGCCTGTTTTGTGCAATAGTGGTAATAAAAAAGTGGACGGAAATAGGAGAATCGGCAATGATAAACCCATCGTCACTGCCAAGCAGATTTTGGCGGTTTTCCAAATGGTGGGCATCACCAGATTAAATTCGCGCTGCCCAATGACGTTAGAAACGAGGGTGTTGATGCTCGATGCAAAGCCCCAACTCGGTATCGAAAGGAACAAATAAACCATGCGCACAAGGTTTGTAACGGCTAAGGCGCGAACACCCAAATGGGCTTCAATAAAACTAAAAAAAACAAACCAACTGCCCAGACCCACCACAGGCTGCGCGACTGAGGGGACGCTGATGTGCATCTGCTGACGTATGATGTTGAGGTCAATTTTGCGCGGCGTAAAGAGGTGGTAAGCCTCTGCTTTTTTATCAAAAAACATATAAATTACGAAAAAAACAAAGGCCGTTGCTTCCGCAATGGTGCTTGCGAGACCTGCGCCACCGATGCCCATTTCAGGTAAACCCATTTTGCCATAAATCAAAAGATAGCACAAAACGATGTTCATTATGCCCATAATAGCTGTGTCAATCATAATAAACTTCGTGCGGGCAACGCCTGTATAAAGCGAAATCATCGCCAAACCACCATAGCTGAAAAACACACCCCAAGAGCGATATTTCAAAAATTCAAGGCTTTTTTCGTAGATAACAGGGGACTGAACAAACCATTTAAAAAAAGTAGGACAGCCAAATTGCATAAACAAAAACATGATGAGTGCCAACGCAAATTCGAAATAGAGCATATCAAAAAAGTTGCGTCCAACTTCTTCGGGCTTACCTTCTCCCATGCGCCTGGCGATGAGGACTTGCCCACCTTTTGAAAAACCATAACCAATAGCAGCAATAATGAGGTAAAAAACACCCACGAAACCGATAGCGGCAAAGTCTTCGTCGCTGCGGTAGTATAAAAACATGGAGTCGCTCAAAGCAACGATGTTTTGCCCTGCGCTGCCTAAAATTAAAGGTAAAGCAATGGCAAATATTTGTTTATATGTGATTCGAAGTTTGGTCAAAATAAAATATTAAGGGTGAATGGTGAATAGTTGTAAAGGTATAGTAAACAGGAAATTGAACAGTTTTTTCTTTTTTTTTTGCAAAAAAAAAAGAAA
>JANLQI010000326.1:0-12647 GCA_031367705.1 Saprospiraceae bacterium
TTAATTTTTAATATAAAAATAAAATTTAAACTTAAAAAAGTGCAACCATTCTAACGCTTGATTCACATTTTTTATTGGGCTCATGTTTATTAGACGGAAATTTTATATTTTTATTTTTTTTTTTGCAAAAAAAATATAAAACTATTCAATTTCCGTCTACTATACCTGAGCCCAATACAAAAAGTGCATCAAGCCTTAGACTTGATGCACTTTTGTAAGTTTAAATTTTATTTTTATCTTAAAACTTCAAACCCGCAGACACATACCACGTCCGTCCGTCAGAAGGTAACAAACCGGGACCTGGATAGCCACCCGCACGACGTGTAAAATAACGCGCATCGGTCAAGTTGTTGACACCCGTTTTGAGGTTATAATGTTTCAAAAACTTGAAACTCGCTGAAAGGTCTTGAACGGTATATGCAGGAATTAAGCCTGAAGTAGCGGCTGCATTGGGTTTAACTGTGTTAGAAGCGTCCGCAAAAGCTTCGCCAACGCTGCTCAATTGCCATGTCAAAGAAACACCTTTTTTCGCATACGTGATGCCAAAACGGTGGATATACTGCGGGGCATTCTCTACTTGTTTGCCTTTCAAATTGCCTTCAACGATGAGACCATTTGAGACCGAAGTCGTCTTGAAATCCTGATAAGTGGCATCAATAAAGCTCATAGACGCAAACAAACTCAAGTTTCCGATAGGCGATTTTGGATAAAAAGCCGCAATCGGGTCAATTTCGACATAACCTTCAAAGCCTTTTGAAATGCTTTGACCTAAATTGGTGCGGAATTGATAGGTTTTATTGGTTGCTGCGTCCAATTGCGTGATTGTCCCTACCCGATTGTCGTAGTTGAGGTAAAAATAATCCACATCAAAATTGAGCCATGTGCCTATTTTTCCGCGATAACCGAAGTCAAAATTGAAGCCTTTGGCATCTTTTAGGTTTTGGTCAATCACATCTGTTGTTGCAGGCGGCGTTAAATCAGAGTACAAAACAGGGCGATAGGCTTGTGCAATATTGGTATAAAACTCGGATTGTTTCGTCGGGTGATATTCTGCACCAATACCCGCCAAAACGAAAGTACGGCTGCGATTGATGTCAGAAATACGGTTTTCGCTGCCATCGGTTTTATAACTCAAACGTCCGTCCGAATTGGTTGTAATATGCTCCAAACGCAAACCACCTGTCATCAAAAAGCGGTCAGTGATGCGGAAAATATTTTCAGCGAAAGCAGCAAAATTCTGATTGTTAAAGTTCAAATCCGTAGGAAAAGTCGCATCAACAATACTTGCGCTGAAGCCCGTTCCTGTATCACCCTTGCCTTTTTGTTGACGGTGCGTATTGCCGTTGAAATAACGAACGCCTGTACTCAATGTATTTTTCTTCTTGAAAAGCGTATAATCTGTTATGAAACGCAATTCAGAACCGACGTTTTTATAAAAATCACGGTCAACTTGACGGTTTGTACTGAGGGGGTCTTTGTTTGTAATTGCAGAGACAAAACCGATGCTGCTGCGCTCGCCAATCGTTCCAAAAGTCTTGAAACTTAAGCGGGTGTTTTCATCAAAAACATATTCTGCGGTCAAAGCTGGCACGAGCCAAGGCGTGCTGAACCAATTACGACTGCGGAAACTTTGACGCGCATCAACGGCAAAAAGAGAATCAGTCAATCCGCCCGGTTGTTGGCTTTGATAAGTCATATAGGTCATTTCAAAACCCGCTTTAAATTTGCTGCTAAAAGCGTAATTCATCTCTAAATGCGCATGGTCGGTGTTGAATTGATTGTTGTCACGCCAGCCATCGCCGACACGTTTTTGATAGTAAGCGGTGTATTTGAGCTTACCTTCCGTACCGCCCACATAGTTGAACGTGCTGAACAATCCGTTGCTGCCAACCGTATTTTGTGATTCAAAAACAACCCGTTTTGAGGCATCAGGCTTGCGCAAAACGTAGTTCAACAAGCCGCCAAATTGAGGGCCATATTGCAAAGACGATGCGCCACGCACGATTTCAATCCTATCAACCACTTCCATCGGCGGGTTGTAATACGCTTCAGGATAACCCATGGGGTCGGGCGTAATATCGTAACCATTCATACGCACATTAAATTCCCAAGAGCGATTCGGACTCAATCCACGCGAAGCCAAACCGGGCTGAATACCCGAGCCATCGCTTTCCCAAATGTGAATACCCGGCACACGATTGAAAATTTGGCGTGTGTTGTTCATCGCTAAATTGGCATCAATGCGGTCGAGTTTGACGACTTCGTTCTTTTTAGTGGCATTGATGGCAAAATCGCTGACTTCAGGCATGTGACCTGTGCCACCTACGCCTTTATTGAACACCACATGAAGCGTCGAAAGGGATAAACTGTTTTCAGATAAAGTGACATTGAGCGTTGTCGTTTGACCCCTCAGTATATTGATGGTTTTTTCTTCAATTTGGAAACCTAAACTGGAAATAACAAGGGTATAAGTGCCGATTTCAACGTTTTTGAGCAAATATCCGCCTTGTTCATTCGTCGTCACACCGCGCACAGTGCCTTTTAAAACGACTGATGCACCGACAACGGGCTGATTGGTTTGGTCTGTAATCGTGCCTGTGATGCTGCCCAAATCGATGGGTTCAGAAAAGGCAACAAAGGGTAAGCAAAAGAAAATAAACAGTAAGGTGATAGATTTTACGTGCATCATAATTAAGTTTTAAAATTATTTAGACTTATTAAAAATAACGACGCAAAACTAAAACGCGACTTTGGAATAGACAAGGATTTTAAAGGAAATTATTTAGATTTATTTTAAAGAAGGTTTATTGTTTTTCATAAATGACTATAAATCAACATTTTATAAAAACAAATAGGTCACTAAAAAATCCATCAGAATTTCTTAGCGACCCATTTGTTTAACATTATGTTCGGGGAACTTCAAAAGTTCCCCGAACATAAAACACCTCATGTCACTATGGTTTCACCGTCAAAGGCAAACCATTTGCATCCAATTCAACGATTTCGTAGCCCAATTTTCGTAAACCTGGCATAATGACATTTTTATCACCGACAACGATGATGTTCATTTTGTCTGCCTTGATATACTTTTTAGACAGCGCATTGATGTCTTTTGCCGTAATGGCTTTCAGCATTTTATTCTGCTTTTCCGTGTAGTTTTTAGGCAATTTATTATTCATAATATTCGCCAAAAAGAACGCTTTTTGTTGATTTGACTCATAACGCCGCGCCTCACTTTGTCCGATTGCATTTTTCATGAAAGTGACTTCCTCGTCAGTAATGCCTTTATCTGCATAGCCTTTGAATTCTTTCATAAACTCAATGACAGCACTGTCCGTTGCGCCGACTTTGAAACCGCCTGAACCTGTAAATACGCCACCGTCTTTGTCTGAACTGAAATTTGCGCGGCAACCATACGTCCAGCCTTTGTCTTCACGCATATTGAGGTTGACACGGCTGTTGAACGCACCACCCAAAGGAAACGCCATCAAAGTGGATTGATAATACTCACCTGTGGCATCATAAGGCGTGTCGGTTGCATAGCCGATGCGGATTTCAGATTGCGCAGACTTCGGTTTGTCCACCAAATAGATTTTGGTTTTAGCAATCGCTTGACCACCTTTTACCTTTGGTAAAACCGTATTACGGGGCTGCCATTGGTCTAAAAACTGCAATTTAGGCATGATTTCCTTTTCGTCCACATCCCCAACGACAACCAATTTAGCCAAATTGGGTGTGATTGATTTTGCATAGAAACCTTTAACATCTTCAAGCGTCAATTTGCTCAAGGTTTCGCTGTAACCCGAAGTCGGTGTTGATTTGATGTTGTCATTGCCATAAAGTGTTTTGTCGAACACATTATTGGCAATAAAAGCAGGTTGTGCTTGCTGAATTTTAATCTGTTCAGAACTTTGTTTTACGATGCGTTCAAAGTCTTTGGCATCGAATTTTGGACGTAAAATTTTCTCTGCCAACAGATTTAATGCTTTGTCCATGTTCTTTTTAGGCACATCTAAATAAATATTCATGCTTTCAGACCCTGCCGAAAACGAGATATTTGCGCCCAATTTGTCCAATTCGCTTGACATTTGTTCCGAAGAATACGTTTCCGTGGCTTCGTTCAACATTTTAGCCGTGATGTCCGCCAAACCTGCTTTGCCTAAGTCATTTGCCAATAAACGATTACCACCTTCGATGCTGATAAGCAACGTTACTTTTGGAATTTCATCGTTTTTAGTACCCATCACTTGAATACCATTTTTGAACTTCGCCGTCCATGTTTCAGGCACTTTGATGACAGGACTTGCGCCGCCAACAGGTTTTTTACTTCTATCAAAATTATCTTTTGCTTTGACGTACTTCATACCCGCATAGCCATAATCGGGTGCTTTGTACCCCTCAGTAGAAACGGTGTAATTGTTGGGTGCAGCCACTGCATCCGCTTTTCCTTTTGGATAAACACTTAAAATCACGCAGTTTTTACCTTTCAAATATTGATTATACACCCGCATAACATCGGCTTTAGTAACGGCATGAACCCGTTTCCATTCCTCCGTCATAAAATTCGGGTTGTCTTGGTAGGTTTGAAATGCTGCCAAAGTTGAAACTTTGCCAGAAACGCTTGACAAACGATTAATCGTACTTGATTCATAACCCGCTACAAAACGCGTAATATCGTCGTCCGTTACGCCACGGCTTTCAAATTCGGCTATGGTTTGGCGCGTCATTTTTTCCATATCTGCCAACGACTTGCCAGGCAATGGTAAAATACGGAATGAAAACTCCCCCGACAATTCAGAAGTTGAATTGAAGCAAGACGCTTGTGTTGCAGACTGTGTTTTCACCATATTTTTATACAACAAAGAGTTTTTCCCTTGTCCAATAATTTCAGCCAAACAATCCAAAGCCGATTCATCTTTTGAATAAGCTGCAGATGCTGGAAATGTCATTGCCAACATCGGTACTTTGATGTATTGGTCTTCGTAAGAGCAATAACGGTCTTTGTCCAACGAAGCCACCATGCTCGGCATATTGGTCACCGCTTCGCCACGAGGAATGCTGCCATAATACTTTTCAACCAATTTGATGACGTTTTGAACGTCCACATCGCCCCCCACAGTAAGGGTCGCATTATTGGGGCCATACCAACGGAGGAAAAAGTTTTTCAAGTCGTTGACATTCACACGGTCAAGGTCTTCAACATAACCAATTGTCAACCAAGAGTATGGATGACCATAAGGGTACATATTTTTAGCTGTTGCTTCTGAAGCCAAACCATACGGACGATTGTCGTAGTTCTGTCCACGCTCATTTTTGACCGTTGCACGCTGCACTTCAAACTTCTTTTGCGTCACGGCATCGAGCAAAAAGCCCATGCGGTCAGCCTCTAACCATAAACCTATTTCGAGTTGATTGCTCGGCAATGTCTCGTAATAGTTTGTGCGGTCGCGGTTCGTGGAACCATTGAGCGTACCACCCGCTGCTGTCACCAATTTGAAATGCACTTCGTCTGCCACGTTGTCAGAACCTTGGAACATCATGTGTTCAAAAAAGTGCGCAAAACCCGATTTGCTGATTTCTTCACGTGCCGAACCGACGTGATACGTTACGTCCACATGCACCAAAGGATCGGAATGGTCTTCGTGAATAACGAGCGTTAAGCCATTTGGCAACACATACTTTTCGTAAGGAATGAGGATTTCATCGCCTTTACGGGTTACTTTTTCGACCAATTTGGCTTGTGAAAAGCCGAGTTGCAAAGCAATGGCGAAGAAAAATAGTGTTAAAAGAGGTAATCTTAATTTTTTCATTTATAAAGTGATTGATGATAAAAAAGTTAAAAAACATGTTAAACACATAGTCACATAGGACACATAGCTTTTCATTTTTTTGTAAAAAGCTATGTATTCTATGTGACTATGTGTTGATAATCAATTAATTGTATTCAAATACTGAGGGGTATCATTTTCCCCCTGGTGGACAATACTGGCGCAAATAATTGGTAAACATCGTCGCTAAATGCAAGCTTGTGCCTTCGCCTTCTGAAATACCATGCGAGCGATTCGGATATGACATAAACTGAAATTGCTTATTGTACTTAATCAACTCATTTTGCAGCATTTCAGCGTTTTGAAAATGCACATTGTCGTCACCCGTGCCGTGAATATAAAGCAAATTGCCACGTAGGTTTTTAGCATACGTGATGGGTGAACCATTGACAAAATCCTCTTTGTTCTCTTGCGGAATGCCCATGTACCGCTCTTGATAAATATTGTCATACGTCAATTGATACGCCACAGCTGCCACAGAAATACCTGTTTTGTAAATTTGAGGATATTGAAACAATAGATTCAAAGTCGCCGAACCACCGCCACTCCAGCCATGAACCGCCACGCGAGACGTATCAATGAAAGACCACCTTTTAAACATTTCGGTTGCACCCATCGCTTGGTCTCTGATATTGACGATGCCAATTTTTCGATAAATCGATTTACGCCACGTCTTGCCTTTGGGTACAGGCGTGCCACGTCCGTCGAGTGAGGCATAAATATAGCCATCCGCTGCCATGTCTCCTGTGTATAAACGATTGTTGTTGACACCAAATGCATCGCGCACCGTTGCGCCTGCAGGTTCTGTATAGACATAAAACAGTATCGGATATTTTTTTGAAGGGTCAAAATTCTTAGGTTTTGCCATCCAACCGTCCATCGTGACGCCATCAACCGTTGTGACTTGAAAAAATTCGACATTATTATCCGCAGGCGGTGTGTCTTTTATTTTTGATGCAATACTTTCTTGTTCGGTTAGGGATTTGTGGTCGGGCAGCGTCACCCATTCGCTTAGGCGACGGGTGTAATAATTGGTAAAACTATGCTGTGCATAGTGTCCATCAGGCGAAATATCGTAAGTATGCGTTCCTTTTTCATTAACAGGACTGATGCGTTCCGCCACACCGTCACCACTCAATTTAGCGCGATAAAGATACTTTTGCGTCGCATTATCAGGCGAAGCATAAAAATAAACATCATTATGCGCTTCGTCTATGCGCACGATGTCAATCACGTCGTAGTTCCCTTTTGTAATCAATGTCTCCGTTTTACCGTCTCTTGAAATGCGGTACAAATGCCGCCAACCGTCTTTTTCACTTTCCCAGAGAAAGGCTTTACCACCGTCCAACCATTTCCAATAATCGGTCATCTCTCTGCTGATTAAGTCAATCCAAGCAGCCTCTTTTTCTTGATAAATGGTGGATGTTGCGCCAGTTTTAGCATTGCAATACATGATTTGCGTCTCATTTTGCTTGCGATTGAGTTGTTGAATAATCAATTCATCGCTGTTCCCCGCCCATTCCATACGTGGCACATAAGTATTGTTTGGCACGCCTGGAATGTTCATCCACTTCGTTTTACCTTTTTTCACATCCACCACACCTATTTTATAAGGAGAAGGATATTCGCCTACTTTTGGATATTCAACAGGAATAATAAAAGAATAAATTGAGTCTGTGGTGTTCAACATATCGTAATTGCGAATCTTATTGGCATCAATTTGCCAATACGCAATCTTTTTGCTGTCGGGACTCCAACGGAAACCATCGCGGCAATCAAATTCCTCTTCATAGACCCAATCGAATGTGCCGTTGATGAGTTTTGGCGTGCCGTTGGTTTTGGTCAAAGCCTTGATTTTACCATTCGACAAGTCTTCTACATACACATTGCGTTCGCTGACATAAGCCGCTTTTGTCCCATCGGGCGATATTTTAGCAAACATCAAAGAGCTTTCGGGCAATGTTTTACCCAACTGACTTAACTTTTTGGTTTGCATATCCAAAACCCAATAGTCGCCGCGTGTGTCTTGTCGCCAAACCCGTTTGGTGTTGGTATAAATCAAGACCTTACTGTTGTTGTCCGTAAAAAAATAGTTGCGAATACTGAGGGGGCCCGTTTTGCCCGTCGGAGTCAGTTGTTCTTTGGTAACAAGCACTGTCCGCTGCATATCAGGCAGATTGAATTGCACAATTTCGCCTTTGTCTTGGCGCAAATAGCCTTTGCCATCCTTTGTCCATTTCAAAGCCTGTGCAAAAAGGGCATTGAAGACCAAAAGGCAGATGAGAAAAGAAAGAATCTTTTTCATTGATACTGGTTTGATTTTAGATGAATTTTAGACCACTGATTGGACTGATAGGACTGATTTTCGCTGATTTTCTTTTTCGTCATCTGGAAAGGATCAAAAAGAAAATCAGAGAAAATCAGTCCTATCAGTCCAATCAGTGGTCAAATAAATAAAGATGTGAAATTAAGATTTGTTCGCTCTATCACGTGCGTTATTGGGTCAACGACTGAAAATAATATACGAAGGGAAGTGTTTCGCGGGGCAAGGCTTTTTTTCTTGCTTTACTGTTGAGGTACGAAATCCCGATTCTTTCGGAAGGGGGGCTTTGCTGTCTCTATCTCTCACGTCAAAGACATGCAAAATAATACGTTGCGCCATTAGCAAGGCTTACGAACGATAGCCGTTGTACCAGAAATAGCTAAAATTTTCATCGCAATATTTACCTCTTTCAGCTATAAATTCACCTCTTTAAAAAAAAAGAAGAAGAGAACATTCAAACAATCAAAATCTAACTTATTTTTGAGATTATATTCTTAAAACAAGTCATTGAAAAAATTACTTAACACACTGTTATTGTGAAAAAAAGTCAACTATTTTTTGGAATTCTTTTTTGCTGCCTTTCAACTTTGACCCCCTCAGTATTGTGGGCAAGCCATATTGTAGGGGGTGTCATTACCTATAAATTTGTCAAACGAGATACCCTAACCAAACGTATCACCTACCACATAACAATGAAAATATACAGAGACCTCTATAGCACCAATGGAACGGGTTTAGATGCTCGCGCCAATATCGCTGTATTGACACAAGGGGCAAATGGCGTTTACACACTTTACAGCAGTCGTCAAGTAGATTTATTAAGTAAAAGCAATGTCGTAATAAACAAGCCACCCTGTTCTGAGATACCCGCTAATATAGGTGTAGAAGAAGGCATATATGAATGGGATGAAATCGTCGCGGAATCAACGACAAGTTATGCCGTAACCTATCAAAGGTGTTGTCGCAATGGCACAATAGCAAGTATTTATAACCCTGTATCAACTGGCTCAACTTACACCGTTGAAATTACAGCTGAATCGCAACGAACCAATAACAGCAGCCCAACATTTAATAATTTTCCACCTTCTATTATATGTGCCAATGAACCTTTGGTATACGACCATTCTGCTTCAGATGCCGAGGGAGATCAGTTGGTGTATAGTTTTTGCGGTGCTTTAGTGGGAGGCAGTTCAGGCGGAACGCCTGGCGGAATGCCTGCGGGCAATAATATTGGCAAACCACCTTATCAATTTGTCAGTTATAGATTGCCAAATTATTCCATAAATGCACCTATGGGTGGCAATCCTGTCGTAAAAGTAAACCCAAACACAGGTATGATTACGGGTACGCCTAATACTTTGGGTCAATTTGTCGTGACCGTTTGCGTTGAAGAATATAGAAATGGCGTTCTGATAGGCAAAATCTTTAGAGATTTCCAATTCAATGTCGTTTCGTGCAAACGAACTGTCGTTTCAGCAATTACAGCAGACTCAACATTTGGAAAAGATTTTTATCTGAGTGGCTGCGAAAATGTCAACTTTACGATAAATAACCAAAGTTATGACCGCAATAATATTACAAACTACTATTGGGAATTCAACATGCGTGGCGACACCGTGCGCTATTCAGATTGGAGTCCGACCGTTACATTCCGCGATACGGGCGTTTATAAAGGCGTTTTAAGGCTCAATCCTGGCACACAATGTCAAGACTCCGCCTTTGTGACGGTTAAAGTGGGCGGCAAATTGTTCCCTGCCTTTTCGGTTCGATACGATACCTGTGTGGCGGGTCCCGTTGCTTTTACAGGTGATGTTCGAACCACCATACCATTAAAAAGCATGGTTTGGAACTATGGCGACGGCACGAGGGATTCCAACACACTCCTTCCAAGTCATTTGTATAGTACACCTGGCACTAAAAATGTCAATTTCGCTGTTAAAGACCGCGTTGGGTGTATTGGTGATACAATTATCAGTTTCAACTGGCAGCCTGCACCACCCATTCTTATTGTTGAACCCAATACTTATGCGGGTTGTGTGCCGAGCCAAGTCTCATTCATCAATCGTTCCACACCTATTGACACCACTTATAAAATCGTTTGGGATTTTGGTGATGGGACAACAGGAAAAGACATCAGCCCAAAACATATATACACCTATCCCGATACTTTTTCCATAAAATTGATGATTACTTCGCCCATCGGATGTTACAAAGAAGCGTCTTTTAGGAGTTGGATAAAAGTCAAATCCGTACCCAAAGCCAATTTTGATTGGACACCAAAAGTCATTAATAACCTAAAACCAGCTGTTTCATTCATAGACAGTTCTTCCGCAGATGTCATCGGTTGGCGTTGGTATTTCAGCGACAAAGCCTATTCAAATCAGAAAAACCCTGCGTTTACATATCGAGATACAGGCGTTCAAACGGTTAAATTGTTTGTTCAAAACAGCAATGGCTGTGTGGATTCCATTTTCAAAAAAATCTATATTGAGCCAGAAATGACTTTTTATATGCCCAATGCCTTTTCACCTAATTACGATACAGATAACGATATTTTCAAGGGAACGGGCTTTCTATATGGCTTAAAGAGTTATCGTATGTCCATTTGGAATCGTTGGGGCGAAAAAGTTTTTGAATCCACAGACCCCTCAGTAGGTTGGAACGGACAGAAAAACAATGTCGGTTTACAAGTACCCGAAGGGGTTTATCTTTATGAAGTGGAATATGTCAATCCAAAGAATAAAAAAAATATTCTGCATGATTATTTGACGCTTTATCGGTAGTCCGTTTAAATTCTATTTTATCAAAAAAGCCTTGTAGAACGGTTCAGTTCTGCAAGGCTTTTTTGTTTATTTTACTGAGGGGGTTGTTTTTCTCTCTCATGTTTGAAGACGTGCATGGTCGTTTGTTGCAACCTTTGGAAAGGCTTACGAGCGATAGACGTTGCGCCAGCTGGTAATTGTCCACATTAATCCTTTCTACCCACTCATCCCATTTATAAAAGTCTCAACAAAATCCATCAACCGTTTCAATATTCTATCACCCAACTTCTTCCTTTGCAAAATACTCGGCTTCTCGCCTTCAAGCAACCCTAAAACCTCATCACGCAACGGTTCGCGTTCGGCAAAGAGGTAATCTTCAATCAGTTTTTCAGTTTTCTCGGCGGATAGATTTTCTTCTGCGACTAATTTCTCAAATGCTTTTTGTTGTTCTTTATTCCAAAACTTATCAAATTCGCTTTGTATTTCGTCTGTATCGCCTATAACCAATAGATTTTCTTGGATGAACTTCTCAATCAATTCGCGTTTGCTTCTTAATGTAATTTCTGTATTCAACAAGTTCACTATTTCTTGTTCAACTTGGCTTTTGTCTTTTTTCTTGCCTGTTTTTAGTTTAATGAGGAGTTGAATGATGTAAGCTACATTGATTTCGTCGCGGTGTATCAATTCCAATTCAAAATCTACGTCTTCCAAAATAGATACTTTCTCCTTTTGATGGTTTGTTTTTACTTTGTCGTGCAAGTCAAGGTACTTACTTTTGAAATCCTCAAAGGTTTGTTCGGTCATTTCCAAATGTTCCCATTTGAAATCGGCAAAAGAAGACAAGACATTTTTAAGCCGCATCAACTCTCTGAACGCTTTGACAAAGGCTAATTCATCATCTTCTGTCACTAAATCATTGACACTATCAACGGTCGGTGTTAAAGCCAATAAATGTTCAAACGCTTCGTCAAATTTCGCCGTATAGTCTTCATACGGCTCCATAATAATCACTTCTATCGCTTCTTTATTGCTGAAAAGCGTTATCGCTTCGTCGGTTCGGCTTTTCAAGTTTCTGAATGAGACGATATTCCCTTGTGATTTTTGCTCATTCAGTATCCTGTTGGTTCTTGAATAGGCTTGTATTAAGCCATGATACCTTAAGTTTTTATCCACATACAACGTATTCAAAGTTGGACTGTCAAAACCAGTCAAAAACATATTGACCACCAATAGCACATCTATTTTTCGTTCTTTTACCTTTTTAGAAACATCATTATAATAGGTGTAAAAACTTTCGCTGTCTTTGGTACTGAATTTTGTGTTGAACATTTGGTTATAGTCATCAATGTATTCGTCCAACTTCTCTCGATGCGTTGCATTGACAACACCATACCCCTCAGTATCTTCGGCAACGGAATTGAATTCTGCATTGTCATAATCACGCTCAAAGTTCGTATAACCATTCGCATCGGCATCATCAGGATTCGCACCGTAACTAAATATCGTTGCAATATTCAGATTGTGCAATCCTTCTTCTTTCTTGCGTTTGAGTATATCGTAGTATTTAATCAATGTTGGTACACCGTTGATACAAAACATTCCTGTAAACTCTCGGCTATGTGTTTTGCGATTGTGGTGTGCAATGATGTAATCCGATATTTTCTCCAATCGTCTTTCATCGTCCATCAATTCCTTCGTGTCAATGTCTTCGACTTCTATATCTATATTCGTTTC
>JANLQI010000328.1:0-12918 GCA_031367705.1 Saprospiraceae bacterium
GGTGAATAATTTAATGGTGAATATTCACCATTAAATTATTCACCATTCACCATTATTCCAACCGTACTTTAAACATTCTTAAACTTACGCCTAACAAAAGCAGCGTCATACCGACTAAAATACTCACTTCTTTTAAAATCGAATGGAGGTCTAAACCCTTTATCATGACATTTTTGACGATGATAAAATACCATTTGGCTGGCACGACGTTAGAAATAATTTGCATCGGTAGTGGTAGATTTTCTATCGGAAACATGAAACCACTGAACAAAATCGTCGGCATCATCAGTCCCATCAACGAAATCAATAAAGCCACTTGTTGCGACTCCGTTACGGACGAAATCATCAAGCCCAAAGCCAAAGAACAGATGATATACAACACGCTCACCATAAACAAGAGCGTCATGCTGCCGCGCACAGGCACGCCCAAAACATAGATACTCAACAAGACAATAACAGCGAAATTGATGATAGAAAGCATCAAATAAGGTATCATTTTCGAAATAACCAACCAAATCGGCTTCATGGGCGACACCAAAAGGATTTCCATTGTGCCAAGTTCTTTTTCGCGCACAATGGCAACAGAAGTCATCATAGCAGAAATCAACATTAAAATCATTGCCATGACACCTGGTACAAAATTGTATTCCCCTTTGAGTTGTGGGTTGTACATCATGCGGGTTTCAACGCCAATACTGAGGGGTAGTTTGACTGTTTCATTAATCTGCCTTTGGTAGTCAGCAATGATAGCCGAAGAATAATTAACGACTGTTGTTGCCAAGTTAGGGTCACTCGCATCGGCAATAAGTTGTATTTGTGCCTTGCCGACATGGTGTAAATTATCTCTAAAATTGGGCTGAAAAATGATGGCTAATTTGATTTTTCCAGATTTAAAAGCCGCATCTATATCTGAAATTGTTGTCAAATTGCGTTCGACATCAAAATAACGACTCGCTTCTATTTTATGGATAATACCTTCGGTATCAATATCTTTTGAATTATCGAGAATCGCGATGCGTGTATCTTTCACCTCGTTTGACAGAGCAAAACCAAATATCAGAATCTGTGCTATGGGCATCCCAAATAGTACAAACATCGAGCGTGTATCACGCAAGATGTGATAAAACTCTTTTTTAACGAGCGAGAAAAATTGTATCATAATATTTTAACATTATAGTTAATGAGTTGTCCTTTATCGATTTGACTTTTTAGTTAAATCCAACAAAAATCTAATCATTCTGAACGTTTGGCATCTCTCGCCAATTTCAAAAATACTTCGTCCATCGAGTCTGCATTATATTTTTTTTTTAAGCCCGCAGGTGTATCCAAAGCCTTTATCACCCCATCCACCATAATCGAAACACGATGACAATACTCTGCTTCGTCCATATAGTGCGTTGTGACAAAAACAGTCGTCCCGCGTTCGGCTGCTTCATAAATCATTTCCCAAAATTGACGGCGAGTCACAGGGTCAACACCACCCGTTGGTTCATCCAAAAATACAATTTTAGGCTCATGTATAATGGCAATTGAAAACGCTAATTTCTGCTTCCAACCCAAAGGCAATGACTTCACTTTAGTCTTCGCTAAATCCTCTAATTGAAGATGATGCAGCAAATAATCTATCTTTTCTTTCAATTTTGCCCTTCCTAATCCATATACACCGCCATAAAAACGGATATTTTCTCGTACCGTCAAGTCATCATACAAGCTAAATTTTTGGCTCATATAACCAATGTTCCGCTTTATGTCTTCAGTTTGCGTATAAACATCAAAACCAGCAACCGTCGCTTTACCACTTGAAGGAATACTCAGACCACAAAGCATACGCATCGCTGTCGTTTTGCCCGCACCATTCGCACCAAGGAAACCGAAAACTTCACCTTTATACACCTCAAAAGTGACGGCGTTGGTCGCTACGAAATCGCCAAATCGTTTCGTCAGTTTATCCGTTTTTATGACAATTTCAGAAGTCACTTTACAATTATTTTAGTTTTAACTTTTTAGTTAAAAATGATAAATATCTAATTTCTCATCAAAGCCATAAAACAATCTTCTATTGTCGGCTCAATCTGAGCGACTACAATATTGTCATGGCCTTTTTTATGCAAAAAAGCCTTAATGTCTGTCTCTTCCAGAACAGTATCTTTCAATGTCAGATGATGAGCATCGCCGAAGGCAAAACAGGATTCTGTTTGTTCATAAAGCCTTAAATCATTCAACAATGTAAACATATTTGAAGAACGGACTGACCATAAAGGGCGGTCAAAATTTTGAATGATACTGAGGGGGGTATCCATGTCCAAAATATGTCCATTTTGCATCAAAGCGACACGGTCACACAAGCTCGCTTCATCCATGTAGGGCGTTGAAACAATGATAGTAATGTCCTTTTCTTTAAGTCTTTTGAGCATTTCCCAAAATTCTTTGCGGCTAACAGCATCTACGCCTGTTGTTGGTTCATCCAAAAAAAGAACGCTCGGTCTATGGATTAAAGCACAACACAAAGCCAATTTCTGCTTCATACCGCCTGAAAGTTTACCTGCTCGACGTGTTTTAAAAGGTTCAATTTGGACATAAATATCCTTTATCAATTCATAGTTTTCTTCAATTGTTGTATTGAAAATGGTTGCGAAAAAGGATAAGTTTTCTTCAACTGTTAGGTCTTGATAGAGCGAAAAACGACCAGGCATATAACCAACACTTTTCCTGATTTCTTTGTAATCTTTGACCACATCAAAACCATCTACTTCTGCTGTGCCACTATCAGGAATTAACAAAGTAGTCAAAATCCGAAAAAGCGACGTTTTCCCTGCCCCGTCAGGACCAATGAGCCCAAACAGTTCGCCTTTTTCGACTTCAAAACTGATGTCGTCCAAAGCGGTTACTTTCCCTTTATCATAAGTTCTGACAATATTTTTAACTACAACAGGCTTCATTTTTGTTATTTGTTAATTAAAAAGGACTTCTCCGTACATACCGATTTTCAAAGTGCTGTCATTTTTAACTTTAATTTTGATAGCATAAACGAGGTTGGCACGTTCATCTTTTGTCTGTACTGTTTTGGGTGTAAATTCAGCTTTGTCAGATACCCAGAAGATATTGCCTTGCAATTCGCGGTATTTATCCTCCCCTTCGTCAATCATGACTTTGACTTTTTGGTTAATTTTTATTTGCCCCAATTGGTCTCCCGTTATATAGGCGCGAAGGGTCATTTCTGACATGTCTGCCACTTTGTATATGGCTTTCCCAGTAGCCGTAATCTCGCCCGCTTCCGCATATTTTGACAAAATAGTACCATCAATGGGATTGGTAATTTTGGAGCGATTCAGTTGTTCATCCAGTTGTTTCATACGCTTTTCGAGAGGGAGTTGTTCACTCAAAATACCTCGATTTTGTATGCCTACAACAGCAGTTTGTGCCGAAATCTGTCTTTCAAAGACTTTTATTGACGATTCAGACGCTTCAATTTGCTTTTTCAAAATTTGAACTTGACCATTCACATCATCGAGTTGCTTAGGAGTTGCCGCCTCTGCTTTGACAAGGTTTTCAAGGCGCTTTTGTTCTTTTTGAAGCACAATTAATTGCTGTTTCTGCACATCAATTTGATTGCGTTGCACATCAATTTGTCCCTTATAAACGGAGATTTGAGGTGCCGCATCATTTGACTTTTCAGTTAAAGCGGTCATGCTCGCTGCGACTTGCTCTTTTTGAAGTTCGATACTGAGGGGGTCAATCGTACCGACGATTTTCCCTTTCGACACATTATCGCCTTCTTTGATATCGAGTGTCAATATTTTACCTGTTGACTCGGCAGAAACGATGATTTCAGTCGCTTCAAAAGTACCAGAGGCATCAAATTTTTGAGCTGTATCTTTACAAGATGTAACAAAAAGGAACAATATGCACCCCCTCAGTATTTTTGAATCGAAGATATTTTTTTTCATAATTATTTGATTTTCAAATTTTTATATAAAACTAATAAATAAAATAAATTGCTTTTTTGTCATTCTGAGCGCAGCGAAAGAATCTGTATAAATCATTTATTTAGATTCTTTCGCTGCGCTACTAATGACGCACTGTGTTTTTAGTGAGGCGATGATTTTAAATCATCGCTTCACTTGTCCGCGTCATCTCGTTTTAGACGACACTGTTTAGGTGTCGGTTTTCCTCAGAATGACAAAAAAGGTAAGCTATTTTTAAGGGTTATTTACCTAAAGTTGTTTTCAAATTAACCTGAGCATTGAGCAATTGAAGTTCATGCAAAACTAAGTTTTGACGTGCTTGACTTTCCGCATTCAGTTCTATGAGGTAGTCATTGGCCGTCATCACGCCGTTCTCTAATTGCGCAGAAGCCGTTTGTTTTATTTTTTCTCTAAGATTGAGAATTTGGCGGTCTTTTTCTATTAATTTATCCAATTTCGTCAATTCAGCAGACTGTTGTTTGACAACCACTTTTGTATTCAGCAAAAATATATCTTTTTGAATATCAATGATTTGTGTGTTATTTTTCAAAATCTGCAAATCATTTTTCAAAGTTTTAGAATATAAATCAGCTAAATTCCATTTGAACATAATGCCGCCGATTCCATAAAAAGCAAAATCATTTTTCAAAAAATTCAAACCTGGACGACCATAACCACCTGTTGCAAAAGCAAACAAACGAGGATAATTTTTCAAAGAAGCGACTTTAACTGTTTGGTCAATTTGCTTTTTTTGCAAATCGAAAAGTGTTAATTCAGGACGGCTGATTTGTGCGCCAACAAGGCTTTCATACTGAGGGGTCGGTTTTTCAAAAACTGTCTTATCATCTAACTCTTTGGCTATCAATAAGTTGAGCATCTGAATAGAAGCAGAACGTGCCGATTTCAATTCAATAATGCGTTGGTCAGCTTTTAAATCTTCAGCTTGGAGGGTTTGCAAACCCATTTTTAAAGCCACGCCATTGTCCACAGCACCTTCCATTTTCTTAATACGTGCGGCGAGGTCAGACTTGAGTAAATCTATCAATTTCTCATTTTCGTCTAACTGTAAAACATTGAAATAGAGTTGATTAACACGTTCTTTTAACTTGGCAGTTTCAACTTCGACTTTCTGTATATCTACTTCGGTCGTCGTGTTCAATACCTTTTCTTGCATTTTGATAACGCCGCCGTCCCACAGGATTTGTTTAACCTCTAGAGTCGCTTTATACTGGTCTTTACTGAGGGGGGTAATTTCGACATTGGGCAAATTTACAGGAAATGCAGTCACATCCGATTGATAGGTCGCCTGTGCATTGAGTTCAATTTGTGGCAAAAAGTTATTCTTTAAACTATTGACATTCAAGGCATTAGCTTCACGAATTAAGCCACGTTGCCGAACCATCGGAAAATTTTCTTGTGCTAAACGGTAACATTCATCCAGCGTGATACGCTCAATATTTTGCCCAAAAGCAATATTGGAAAGAAGGATAAAAAAAAGAAATATCTTTTTCATTAGATAATATTTTCTACTAACAGATTTAACTAAATAGTCAAAATTAAAAATAATACAATTATGGACGTAACGCTTCGCGCAAAAAGAGGCTCACTTCCTCTTTTCGCTGATGTAAAATAATACTTAAATCATCGTCTTTGATTTGTAAAACAGCTTGAAGGATAGGTTTAGCAATAAAAGGGAAAACGCAAAGTGAAATGATGTTGAGAATTAAATGGAGCGGATTAAACGACTTGATGCGTCCGACTTGCATTTCGGTAATCATCTGGAAAGCGAACTGCTGCATTTTTGCAAAGTTTTTTGTTTGCCCCAAGATATCTTTCATCCTTTCTGGATTTCTATTTACTTCTGTAATCAAAAAAACAGGTAATTGAGGGTTTTCACTCACAAAATCAATATAACGATGCACAAAATGCTCGATTTTTTCTTCTATGGTTTTGCTGGATTCAACAATAGCGGTAAAATCAGGGACGATTTTAGCAATCATTTGGTCAAAAATAGTTTCAAAAAGGTTTTCTTTTGAACGGAAATAATAATGTAGAAGTGCTTTATTGATACCTGCCTCCGAAGCGATTTCATCGAGGCGCGCACCATCTAATCCTTTTTGAATAAAGACTTTTTTTGCTGCTTCAAGGATTTTTTGTTCTGTTGATAAATCTAAGGGTACAGCCATTTAACTGAATTTGTTTACTAAAAAATTAATTGATGGGGCAAAAGTATTTAGTTGTTTTTAAACAAAGAAATATTTAACCATAAAATTTAACTTTTTAGTTAAAAACTTAAATGCGGTACAGTAAAAAAAACACCCCTAAATGTAGCCTTTCGTTTTTAGAAAAAACAATTAGACAACATTTAGAGGTATTCAAAGTAGCAGAATCATTAGGAATAAAATTAATCGTCTAAACGGAAAGAGCCACTTTGGTAACGCAGCATATTAACGTATTGATTTTCATATTTTGAAATATTGCCTTGCGGGTCGTTGTCATTGACAACCGTTCTATAAATAGGTGAAAAATTAAAATTCGTATGCAAAACTTTCTCGGGTTGATTTTGCAAGTAGTAAGGAAAAGCCGTGCCGTATTGTTGCAACATCTTTCCAACATAAAGCATACAATCATAGCCTAAAAATGAATCTGAATTGGGCATTTTACTGAATTTGCTGAAAAATTTTGAACGGAAATAGTTGACATTCGGATTATTGCCTTCAATAAACGTCGAACTGGTTATTCTAACATCCAATGCCTGATATAAACTTGACAATGAGCTGTTGAAATCCATCCACTGCGGCATACCATAAACAGCTATACTACCTCGGCGAGGCGAGGCCGCTACTTTCTGCAAAAATGCCGTCACAAATGCCTCATCCCAAGAAGGCACAACGAAAACGGTTTGACCAGAAGCACGTAAATAAGGCTCAACAGTAAAGTTCGATTCATTTTCTATTGACCATTCGTCAAAACGACCACCGTAAAGCGATTGATTGAGTGCAGAATTAGCATCTTGAAAAAGCTTGAAACGTGCCGTTTCATAGTCTGCTCTACGCCCAACCAAAACGACTTGCTCTGTTTTATAGCGCACACGTAAGTGCTTAACAATATTATCACAATGCGTTTTCAAACTGGGTTTAACCTGAACAAAATAGGGGTTTGCACCAACAACGTCACCTGTTGGAAAATAAGGCGAAACGAAAATCTTTTTATTTCGATTGGCAAAATCCATAGTAGCTGGGACGTTTTCCTTTTCAACAGGGCCTAAAAGGACATCGGCACGGCTCACTTCGTAACGTGCCAAAAGGCTATTGAAGTCGGTTCGAGAGTCTATAACAGTTACTTTTAAGTTGAACGGTTGCGTTGAAAGTGAATCTAAAGCGATTTTTGCTCCTGCATAAAAATCCAAAGCGAATTGAGATTTTGAAGGATTTTCGCGACCATCAACAAATTGAGATGTGAAAAAAGGTAAAATCATCGCTAAATCATAGCTGTTTTTAAGATTACCTGTTGATTTCGGGTCATAGATAACACCACCACCACCAGTCGTATTGCCTGAATTACCGCTTATAACACCTCCGCTTGGGGGTGTTGTAGTTGTAATCGGCGGTTTAGCCAACGGATCCGTTTTCCAACGTATTGTATCCACCAAAACGGTTGAATTTGGGTTGGTTTGTCCTTGATCCGTTTGGTCAGGCTTTTTAGACGGCAGTTTAGACGTTTCTGCTTTCTTAAAAAGGTCGCAGGAAGTCGTCGTGAACGACATCGCCACTAAAAGCAAAAGACCTGTGAGTACGTTCCTCATATTTTTAGGTTGTTTCATAGTTGAAAAAGATTGAATGAATCTAAGATTCGTTTGAAATTGTGTCAAACTTCTATATTTTTTTACACATTTTAAAGTATTTCCTAACAAAACTTTCCGAAAAATACAAAATTCTTTACTTTTTGCACCCAAAAGATACCCCCTCAGTAGTCAGTCAAGTTTGAACAAATACAAAGGCTGCGTTAAATATCCTTCCCAAAATATCAATCAAAGCTGTTGCATTAGCTATTACTCCCATTCAATAGTCGCAGGAGGTTTTGTTGAAATATCATAAACAACGCGGTTAATGCCTCGTACATTGTTTATAATATCAGTCGAAATTTCTGCTAAAAAGGCGTGTGGCAAATGCGACCATTCAGCTGTCATGCCGTCTGTTGAGCTAACGGCACGCAAAGCAATGGTTTTTTCATAAGTCCTTTCATCGCCCATAACACCAACAGACTGTACAGGTAAAAGTATCGTTCCTGCTTGCCAAACTTCGTTATAAAGGCCCCATTTTTTCAAACCATTGATATAAATAGCGTCCGCTTCTTGCAACATCGCTACTTTTTCAGGCGTAATATCGCCCAAAATGCGGATTCCTAATCCTGGGCCTGGGAAAGGATGGCGCATCAATATATTGTCCGCCAAACCCAATTCACGCCCAACGCGACGCACTTCATCTTTGAATAAAAAACGCAACGGTTCAACGATTTTCAAACCCATTTTCGCTGGCAAACCGCCTACGTTGTGGTGTGATTTTATCGTTACTGAGGGGCCATGAACGCTGATAGATTCAATAACATCGGGGTAAATTGTGCCTTGAGCCAACCATTTTATGTCTGGAAACAACTTGGCTTCAATTTCAAAAATTTCGATGAACATGCCACCAATTGCTTTGCGTTTTGCTTCAGGGTCAGAAATACCACTCAGCGCATCGTAGAATTTTTGCTTCGCATCCACACCGACAACGTTCAAACCCATGCCTTTATAGGATTCTAAAACCTCTTCATATTCGTTTTTGCGGAGCAAACCATTGTCAATAAAGAAGCAATACAGGTTTTTTCCAATAGCTTTATGCAATAACAAAGCAGCAACGCTTGAATCCACGCCGCCCGACAAAGCGAGTAATACGTGTTCATCGCCCACTTTTTTCTGCAAATCGGCAACCGTTTCTTCTACAAAATGGGCGGGTGTCCAATCGCCTACACAACCTGCAATGTCGAGAATGAAGTTTTTGAGCAATTGCAAACCATCTAAACTATGCGTCACTTCGGGATGAAATTGAATACAATAAACGGGTGCTTCACCTGCAACTGCCGTTTTTTTATAGGCAGCTGTTACACCACCTTCAGAATTTGCCAACAATTCAAAACCTTCTGGCAGTTTGGTTATCGAATCGGAATGTGACATCCAGACTTGCGAACCTGTTTTTATACCTTCAAAAAAAGCGTCTTCTTTCAAAATAGTGCTGATGGCTTGCTTGCCATATTCCCGTTTGCCCGATTTTTCGACCAGACCACCGTAGTGTTTAGCAATCATCTGTGCGCCATAACAAACACCTAAAACAGGAATTTTGCCCATAATTTTATCTAAATCCATTGTTAATGCATTCGCATCACGGACTGAAAAGGGGCTACCACTCAAAATGACCGCTTTTACTGAGGGGTCAATGGTTTCGGGTAATTTGTTGTACGGAATGATTTCAGAATAGACATTCAATTCGCGGACACGGCGGGCAATCAACTGGGTGTATTGCGAGCCAAAATCGAGGATGATGATTTTTTCGTTCATGGCGCAAAGTTAGTTAAGTAATGGTGAATGGCGAATGGTGAATGGTGAATATTTCTTGATGGGGTATAATTTAATGGCGAATGGTGAATATTTATTAATGGGGTATGATTTAATGGCAAATGGCGAATAGACGTTCACTCTTATCGAAATGGTAAAAAAATCTATTGAACATATGCAGAAACAACATGTTTGTTGATGTAATCGCTCGAACAAAACAATTAAGAAAAGATGCAAGCATGAAGAACATTGTTAGTTCGCATTTATCCAATCGTCGTAGTTCTATATAATGCATTTTTGCAAAATAATTCATCATCTCCCTTCAAAAATCTTATAAAACCAAACCAAATAACTTTCAAATAACCCTTAAGTAACGAGTGAATAATAGTGTGGTTCAGTAAGTCTTCACAACTAATTGATTTTCAATCGATATGAAATTCAAATTTGACCAACTTATTATTTACTCATTACTATATATGAATTATTGTTTTTTTTAAAAAATTGCCCCCCCTCAGTATTCAATCCATATTTTCATTCCTTTTTGACTTAAATAACTTATCAAATGAAAAATGAAGTAGTCATGCAAAAAAAAGAAGAAAATCCAACAAGACACCGCAGAGGGTTTCTCGAAACGCTCTTAAAAGGTGCTACAACATTAGGATTGCTGTCGTTAGCGATGCCTATTGAAGTCAAAGCAGAACCAATAATTCCAGTAGAACCATTGAGCGGTGATGACGCTTGGTTCGAAAAGATTAAAGGAAAACATCGTATTGTATTTGACGCAACCCAACCACATGGCATTTATCCATTTGCTTGGCCGAGAGTTTTTTTAATGTCCAATGAGGCAACGGGTACAACAGATAAAGACTGTGGCGTTGTCGTAGTGCTAAGACATACAGCTATTCCATATGCTTTTGAAAATCAACTTTGGGAAAAGTACAAATTTGGTGAAGTCTTTAAAGCAGATGATCCTGCCTCTAATGCGCCTTCAATGCGCAATCCGTTTTGGCAACCTAAGGTAGGTGATTTTAGTGCTCCCGGAATAGGTAATGTTGACATTGGTATAAATGAATTACAAGCCAGAGGGGTTTTGTTCTGTGTTTGTGATACGGCTATTACGGTTTTTAGTGCGGCAGTTGCACAAGGCATGAAACAAGAGGCCGCAGAGATAAAGAAAGATTGGCTCAAAGGTTTGTTACCAGGTATCCATGTTGTTCCGTCAGGTGTTTGGGCAGTCGGTCGTGCGCAAGAACATGGTTGTAAATATTGCTTCGCTGGATAATACAAATATCTCAGTTGTTCTTGATTTTAAGAAAATTTTAGAAAAATGAAATTCAATAAACGGTGACAGTGAGTCAACTTTTGACCCACTGTCACTGTTCGTTAGGGATGTTTTTTGAGATAGGGATAAAAAAAAGAAACTTTTGCAGAAAGAAGTTGTCTCTTGACTTATCTTGAATGCCATAACTACCCCCTCAGTATAATGATAAAAATTAACCGTAAAGATTCATTTCAAATCCTCTTTTATAACATTTTCAATTCAAAATCATGAAAACAGAAAATTTAAGTCGTCGTCATTTTATCAACGCTGTAGGTATTTCAACTTTTGCCGCCAGTAATTTGATTTTACCAACGGCTCGAACCCAAATTAAAGGCAATAATTTTGACTATTATAAGGAAGCCATGAACGAAACGAGAGCCTATACAAAATTAGAAATGAAAAAAAGAGACGATGATTGGTTGCTTTCAGGTGAAACAAAACAGTGGGATTGGAATAATTACTGCAAGTGGTTTCATGTTGCCGAACATTTTGCCAATCATCGTGGTCAAATGACTTGGTATGCCAAAAGATTGCCACAGTAGTTCGTCCACTTTACACATCATTGTATATAAAAAGCCTTTTGTATCAAACAGAAGGCTTTTTTATGTTCATTTCAACTTTCTTTTTTCGACATTTGCAGCAACTGTTTGTGTCAAAGAAAATTACCTTTGGTTGTCAATTTTATTCATTAAAAAAATCACGAATTATGCAAATCGAAAAGAACAAACAAATGTTCAACAAAGGTATTCTACTGTCCTTTTTGTTGTTATTAAGTCTATCTACATTAGCCCAAAAAGCCCCCAACAGCGATGTAAAAATCAAGATGGACAAACTTGCTGAAAAAATAGAAGCTAAAGTGATTGCTTGGCGACGTGATTTCCACCAAAACCCTGAATTATCGAACCGCGAAATCCGTACTGCTAAAATCATTGCAGAACACCTCACTTCTTTAGGTTTAGAGGTTAGAACAGGTATCGCTAAAACTGGTGTGGTGGGCATTTTGAAAGGGGGAAAAACAGGTCTCGTTGTTGCACTTCGTGCCGATATAGATGCCTTACCTGTTTATTGAATGAATGCTCTCAAAGAAAATGGTCATAATGATTAATTTATACCCATTAAATTATAAAAAGATACAAAACACAAAAAACATTATTCTTGATATACGCTCGTTTAAAACTTTAAATCTAAATATTTTATGAAAATGCTAAAAAAACTGTGTGTGATACTCCTATTATTGTCATTTCTCGGACAAACGGATGCGCGGCCTGCCCATTATTTTTGGGGTGCTACAGGTCATCGTGTTGTAGGAGAAATTGCCAATGACCATCTTTGTCGCAAAGCAAAAAAAACGATTCGAGCGATTTTAGGCACTGAATCTGTAGCTATTTCAAGCAATTATGCTGATTTTATCAAATCAGATTCTACAATGAAATATTTAGATCCCTGGCATTATATCAATGTCAAACCAGGATTAAATTATTCAGAATTTGATACGTATTTAAAGGATGATAAAGGCATAGATGCTTTTACAAAAATCAATTATTTGATTGCTGAACTAAAAAACAAACAACTACCGCTTGATAAACAACGGTTTTATCTGCGTTTGCTGATTCATATCGTCGGCGACATTCATCAACCCATGCACACGGGACATGCTGAAGACTTAGGCGGCAACAGAGTTAAGGTTTTGTGGTTCAATGAACCGACTAATTTACACAGTGTTTGGGACGATAAAATTATTGAATTTCAAAGATTGAGTTATACCGAATATACACAAAACATCAATCATGCGACAAAAGCAGAAAGAAAAGCATGGCAGAGTCAACCCATGTCTGAATGGCTTTTTGAATCCTATCAATTGGCAGATAAAATATATGCGGGTATCACACAACCCGACCAGAAATTGAGCTACCGCTACAATTATGATTATATTGATATTGTCAATCAGCAATTATTGAAAGGTGGTGTGAGGTTGGCAGGGTTGTTAAATGAAATTTTTGGATAACGGATTTTTTTTTGACCACTGATTGGGCTGATGC
>JANLQI010000362.1:0-25925 GCA_031367705.1 Saprospiraceae bacterium
CAAAAAATCAAAAACTATTCAATTTTCTGTTTACTACACCTTCCTTAAATGATGGAAGGTAAAACAGGTCTCGTTTTCAAACCATTTTCAATAATTTGAACAATCTCAGCACGTTCCGCCCCTTCTAAAACCAAGCGGGGCGCACGAACAATTTCGTTGCCAATACCTGTATATTGCTCTGCTAATTTGATGTATTGCACCAATTTTGAATGAATATCCAACTCTAAAAGCGGCATAAACCAACGATAAATCGCTTGGGCTTCTGCTATTCTGCCTTGTTTGATTAAGTGATAAATAACCACCGTTTCCCTTGGAAAAGCGCAAACCAAGCCCGCTACCAAGCCATCCGCACCCATCAAAAGGGCTTCCAAAGACAATGTGTCCACGCCGCCCATGATTTTCAAACGGTTGCCAAAAGCATTTCTGAGGCGTGTGATGTTTGTAATGTCACGTGTCGAGTCTTTGACGGCTTCAATATTCGCATGTTCTTTGAGCAGTTGCTCAAACATCGGAATTGTCACTTCGATTTTATAATCCACAGGGTTGTTGTAAATCATAATAGGCTTAGAGGTTGCGTCAGCAATGGCTTTGAAAAACTGAATCGTTTCGCGGTCATCACTTTTGTAGCGCATCGGTGGCAAAGCCATAAAACCGTTTGCACCCATTTCCTCCGCCTTTTTGACGTAAGAAATAGCCCGACGCGTTGACCCCTCAGTAATATTGAGGACAACAGGGATTTTACCCTTCACTAAATCGAGTGTAAAAGCCAAAAGTTCAAATTTTTCGTCGTCGTCCAAAGTGCTCGCTTCGCCGAGCGAACCGCCGAGAATGAGTCCATGCACACCTGCGTCTATTTGTGCTTGAAAATTTTTGCCAATGGCATCAAAATCGAGTTTATCGTCTGCCGTAAATTTAGTTGTTACAGCAGGATAAACGCCTTCCCAATTTGGTATCATAGTTTTATTTGATAATGTTATAAAAAAAGGGCTAATGCCCAATGATGTTTTATTTCCTTTTGCAAAGAAAAAACATCATTTGGTATTAGCCCTCTTTTTTAGACTTGATTTTATTTTATCACTTAATAATCGTCACATCGCCTTGATATTGGTACACTTTTCCGTCCACAAATTCAATTCTAACGAAATAAACATAAACATCGGGCTGCAAAACAACGCCCCGCGCAGTACCGTCCCAACCCTGATTTTCGTCATTTGGCAAAAAATCATTTTGTACAAAAACAGGCGTACCCCAACGATTGAAAATTTTCATGGTTTGCACCTTACGCACTTTAGTATCTGAAAAAACTGTAAAGCGGTCATTCACCCCATCGTCATTGGGTGAAAAACTGGTTGGAATAAAAATAGGACGATTTTTGTCAACAAAAACAGTGAGCGCATCGTTGACTTCGCAGCCAAATTCATCTTTAGCCATTAATCTATAAACCGTTGTTTCTAAAGGACTTACAACTGTTGAAACGCAGGTATCACAACGAATATGACCACCACTTGCCGTCCATTTATAACGTGCTTTTGTGAAATTTAAGAACGCCCCAATTTGGGTTGAATCACCCAATTGTATCGTAATATCTGCTCCTACATCTATTTTATGTTCAAGTGCAGGGGACACTGTTAACGTCGAATCGAGGATACAACCCGCCGCATCTGTCAGTTTAAAAGCATAGTTCCCTAAGCGAATATTACTCAAAACTGTAGGAAAAGTCGTTAAATTTTGTGAAACAACATTTGACGAAAAGCGATAAGGAGCTGTGCCACCGCCAACAAATATGATGCGCATACTGCCCATTTCATCGCCAAAACAAAGTGGAGACACGCCAACGACATTTATACTGAGGGTGGGCGGATTTTGAAGAATGATGGAATCAATAAGTAGGCAACCTTCTGCATCAGTCACCGTAACGGTGTAAGAGCCTGCTTTAAGATTGCTTAAACTGCTGCCTTTTATGCCATTACTCCAATTGAAATTGAAAGGAGACATGCCTCCTGAATTGATTTTTATGGTCAATGCACCATCGGCTAATCCATTACAACTGATTGATTTTGAAACAATTAAGGAGTTCTGCATATTGCTCGGCACTAAACGGGTTTGCGTTATAATGATAGAATCACAGCCTCGATACCCCCTCAGTATTTTGACAGAATCACCGACCAAAAGTGGATTACAACTTGTCTTTTGAACGAAGGTCGTATCTTTTTTCCAAAAATCTAAAGTCAATACTAAGACTGAATCACACCCCTCCGTATTGGTAAGTGTATCAAAATAAGTGCCTTTTGTTTTTATCCACCGACCCGTAAATGCCAAACTATCACCTTCGCAAATCAATAGGTTGAAGCGGGTTGAATCACGCCTACTTAATGTCGTTCGGACAAAAACAATAGAGTCACAGCCGTCTCTATTGCTCAAATTCAATTGTTTGATACCTGTATCAACCGGGTTACAAGTCTTTGAAAATGAATAGGTTGTATCTGCTTTTTGCAAAACATACGTTTTTATGACAACTGAATCGCAGCCTAAGCGGTTTTTGAAAACCTGAATATCATCACCGACTAAAGCGGGATTACAAGTCGTCAATCTAAACCTTGTCGAATCACTGACGGAAAAAGTTGTTCGTGTAATGATAAGCGAATCGCACCCATTCCGATTGATACGCCGCAGGGTATCCAAACCGATTCGGGTTATATCGCAACTGGTCGCCGTTTGGTAGGTCGTATCTTTTTTTGTAAAAGCAATATTGGCTATAACAATTGAATCGCAACCTTCATTATTTTTAAGATTGAACCGCGTTTCGCCACCTGTTTTTATCCAAATATTATTGACAAAAACGCTGTCGCCTGTACAAATGACATACGTGTAACGTGTGGTGTCGTGTCGTCCAAAAGTCTTAGTTGTGATGATTAAAGAGTCGCAACCGTATTGATTTCTAAGGAGTTGTGACGTTGTCCCGACCTGTGATGGGTTACACGTTTTGGCTGAAACATGCGTTGTATCGCCTTTGTTGTATGTTAAATTTAAGACGACCAATGAATCGCAACCGTATTGATTTCTAAGGAGTTGTGACGTTGTCCCGACTTGTGCTGCGTTACATGTCTTGGCAAATAGATTGGTCGTATCGGACTTGCTGTATGTTAAATTTAAAACCACCAATGAATCGCAACCGTATTGATTTCTAAGCACTTGTGATGTTGTGCCAACCTGTGCCGCGTTACATGTCTTAGCAAAAATATTTGTCGTATCGGACTTGCTATATGTTAAATTTAAGATGACCAATGAATCACAACCATATTGATTTCTAAGCACTTGCGATGTTGTTCCAACCTGTGCAGCGTTACACGTTTTGCCAAATAGATTTGTCGTGTCGGACTTGCTGTATGTTAAATTTAAGACGACCAACGAATCACAACCGTATTGATTTCTAAGGGTTTGCGATGTTGTGCCGACTTGTGCAGCGTTACATGTCTTGGCAAAAATATTTGTCGTATCGGACTTGCTGTATGTTAAATTTAAGACGACCAATGAATCACAACCATATTGATTTCTAAGGACTTGTGAAGTTGTGCCGACTTGTGCGGCGTTACAAGTTTTGGCAAAAAGATAGGTCGTATCGCGTTTATTAAGTGTTAAATTAAGGACGACGATGGAGTCACAGAATGTATTGCGGAACGTATCGCGATAAATACCTGCTGTTTTATAGAAAATCGTTTTTACCCGAAAACTATCGCCCGAACAGATGCTTTTACTGAGGGGTGTGGTTATCGGTGTCAAACATCGGCAACTTTTGACATGGACTTGAATACTCGGCGCATTCGTACAACCTTGTGCATTCGTCACTTGATAACTCACCAAATGCGTTCCTGCCCCTGCCCTATCTGGGTAAAAGATATTGTTTTCAACACAATTAATACAAGGAATTGCGGCTGTAGGTGTAATGGTATAAACAATAAAAGTACCGCCTGTTACAGGTGTGACGGTCAAAGCTCGGGGCGCACCATTGTTGCACAATGAATCTAATACAGGCATAATGGTCACGACTGGCAAAGGAATAATAGTAATAATCGCTTGTCCTGTATTTTTACACCCATTTCCATCTGTACCCGTCGCTGTAAAAATATAGTAAGGCGCAGGTAAAAACAAGGAGAAAAGCCGAGCTGAATCACCTCGTGCATCTAAAGCTGCTGCACCAATGGGCGGAAAGCTTGACCAGATATAAGACTGTGCACCACTTGCTCGAAGGACGGGTACGGCATCGTTACAAACCGTATCATTGGGCGAATAAGCAACATGAATGATGGGTAATGGATGAACATTGACAGCAACAGTATCGGTTTTAAAACACCCTGAAGCATCCGTTACACGCAACACATAATTCCTTGATTTTGAAACAATTGGTGAATAATTAAGACTTGTCGAGAGTACTGTTGGGCTTTTTGTTGTCAACCATTCTGCCGTTAAAGCGCCAGTGCCGCCGCTTGCAGTACCCCTCAGTATCGCCGTTCCACCAGGGCAAAAAGCGGTGTCGGCAGTCGCATTGATGGCTATATTATTGATTTGAGGCACAAGGATTTGAGCTGAATCCGTGCATCCCACACCGTCTGTCGCTTTCATTTGAAACAGCCCTGCAGGCAAATTAGTAGCGACCAAACTGCCGTTTGGGATAGCTGTTGCCCCCGTCCATGTAATATTATAAGGTGTGATACCACCTGTAACGGATGTCGTGATGCTGCCTGTCGGCAAACCACCGCAAACAACAGGTGTCGTGGACAAAACATTGATTTTTACTGAGGGGGGTGTTGGCTTTTTTTGAAATAAAAAATGGACGTTAAAATTGCCGCGCATATCGTAGGCATAAATCTCGATTTTTGATTGTGGGCTCAAAAAGCCTTGCCAAATGCTTGTGCCACAGCCTGTTGCGCAAGTTGGTGCGTTGTTAGATTGGTCAAAATCCCAAACCCCATCGCCGTTGTTGTCAATGCGCATACGCGTAAAATCGTCGTAATAATTGAGATTTATCTCATAAAAACCACAATCAAACCCTTTGCGTTTGGCTAAAATTGAAAATGAGTCGGCGCGGGTATTGCAACCGTTGTAAGTGGTCAACGCCCCTAAAAGTTCATGGGCTTCTGAGGGCCCTTGTGTACCGCCCCAACCGTCGCGGACGGTATTGAATTCAAAATTGTCAGCAGTTGCTGTGCCAATACTGACTGTATGGTTGCCTTTTGCTTGATAAAAACCTTTGAAACTGCCGTTTGAGAAGTCATTGAAATTGTCGTAAGCAAGGACGTTCCAGAAGCCATCGCCGTAATCGGGCATGGTGGGAATGGTGCATAAGAGTTTTTCAGGAGGCATACAAACCACGCCAGCACCTGTCAAATTACCACCACCATATATCAATGAACCGTTTGGATTGGGACGTATATATGAGCCTTCGTTGAAACCAGGTGGGGGATTTGTAGAATTGAGGTTAGGCAGTTTTTTTATGTCATAAGTCAATTGCGTACAATAAGGTGAGGCTGCACCACCAAATCGAAACTGAATTTGCCGCAAACAACCCGTTGTACCACACGAACCATTTTGAGGGTAATTTCGGAATAGACTCACATTTGGTGATTGTGGGTTTATCGTTCCAAATACGGTAAATACTTTAGAGCCACATAAACGGCGTAACTCGTTAGGAGAAAGGTAAGAAACGTCGGTAGAGTCTTTGTTATTAAAGAATAAAATAGTAGAATTTGGCGGTACGACACCATTATAAGGTGCTTGAAAAACATCTCTAAAGACTGTGCCGTAGCCACAAACCGTTCCTGCTGCTTCATTTAGAAGGCGCAGAGCATTTGCATTAAGGTTATTATTTTGAACAGATGCAGAGCCAACAAAAGCATTATTAGTCGGATTTATGACATTCATACCCAAATTTCGAACATCAAAAGGCTTGTTTCCTGTTTTTAAAACAACGTATTCGCTTCTAAATTCATTGCTACAAGCATCAATCATCACTTCGGATACTGAGGGGTCGTCTTGGGAACATGCGGAAGTCCAACCTTCCGTTTGAGCATGGGAAAGCGTAATTTTTAAAACAAAAATGAAGGTTATTAGAAGTGAAAGACGTTGCATAAGTCGTTGATTGTGTTTGTTTCATACAAAATATATTTGTAAAATCTTAACTAACGACTGCAAAGGTAGGGTGTTTGGGGTTCTAATGAAATACCTCTTTTGGCATATTTTTTTAATGGTGAATGGTGAATAAAGAAAGCCCTGCAAAAATGATTTTTTGCAAGGCTTTTTTTAAAATTATACAGAGGGGGTGCTTTTTCCCTTTAAAAATTCTAAAAAGAAGGAACTATGATGACTTAGGGATATCGAAAAAATAAAATAACAAACTTCATTTTACAAAACTATTGAAAATCAACGTTTTACAAATCAATCATTCATCATTTATAATTCATCATTTCCTTAAAGCGGGTTTTGTACAGCCGCTTTATTGGCATCTAATTCTCTTCTTGGTATCAAAAACTCCCATTGAACGTCGCCAGCAGGCACATCAAAAATAACGGCAACGGCTGTATTGTGGTTAGCACCATTTCTGTTCAATGGTTGGTTTAGGCGTTTCAAATCTAAGAAACGGAAGCCTTCACCCCACAATTCAATGCGGCGATTGAAAAGAATTTCATCCAACAAGGTTGCACCAATATTGATTGATAGTTTATAGCTGGGGTCTCTTTTGCTGACCAAATCAAACAGAACTTGTGCTGCTGCGATATCTTTATTTTGACGTGCTTTAGCTTCTGCCTCGATTAAGTACATTTCAGATGCACGCATATAAGGAATATCACCATTGACGCTTGTGGAAGGTGCTGTACCTGCCAATCTGAATTTCTGTACCATGAAAGGAACTCTGACGCCACCTGTTGGTACGATAGAGTTAGTCGTAGTGGGTGCTTTTACCCACATAGAAGCTCTGATATCCGTAGCAGGAATCTTATTATACAGCAAACTGTTGATCGCTTTAGGTGTCTGACGGTTCACCGATGAGTTATAATTACTGGAAATATAAGAGTGGTAAGCACCAAAAAACTCAGATTGGTCTTCAAGGTGGTCAAAACCCCACATCCATTCTGGATTAGTAACGTCAGAAAAACCATCTTGATATTGAGCCACGGTCATCGGCGTATAGCCTTTACGTGCATCAATTGCGAATGTTTCTGCTTTTGCCCAGTCTTGTTGCGTCAAAGCCACTCTTGCTTGAATACCTTTTACAACATTCACATTGATGTGTGATTTGAAACTTCTTGCCGTAGAAGTTGCCAACAGTGCTGACGCATCTGCGAGGTCTTTGTTGATTTGTGTGTAAACATCTTCAACAGTCGCTCTTGGCAACCCCTCAGTAGTCGGCGTTAAAACCAGTGGCACACCGAGTTGTGCATTTGGTTTAGCGGCACCATTATAACGTTTGCCATAGAGTTGCACCATGTTGAAGTATGACCAAGCGCGCAAAGCGAGAGCTTCACCTTTTACACCATCTCTATCGGCTTGTGGGCCTGCTGCATTGTCTATGTTCGCAATAGCAATATTGGCATTGCCAATGATTCTATAATACATTTCATAAGGCAATCGCGCCAAATTGCCCGTCTCTGAGCGGTGGCTTGTCCATCTGCCCTCAGCAAAATGCCAACCATTCGTCGAGTTTCCGAATACCAAATCTTCGCCCAAGACATCCAACATAATCATCATCGCAGGATGTCCAAAATGCCCTTGTGAAGAGAGGTATCTGACGACCATAGCGCGGTAGATACCATTTAAAGCTGCTTGCGCATTTTTTGTGGTGGCATAAGCTGCAGCCGCATCAACGCTTCCTGTAGGGCTTGTTTCAAGATAATCTTTTTGACAAGAAACTGTAAAAAGAAAACATGAAGCTGTTAATAGAATAACATATATTTTTTTCATTGTTTGAAATATTTTGATATTTAGAATGTAAGTGATATACCAGAAACTAAATTTTTCGCAGAACTAAAGACATTACCTGTTACGCCATTGAAACCTTGTTGAACATTCATGCCTTTTCTTTTTGATGAAATAAAGAAGTTTTCACCGCTCACATAAATCTGAGCATTTTGAATTTTTGCTTTGCTCAACAATGATTTAGGCAACTGATAAGACAATGTAACCGTACGGACATTCAAATAGCTACCATCAATGAGCCAACGGTCTGAAGCTGCATCAAAATCTGCTGTACGACCATTATCCATACGAGGTACATTCGTTACTTGTCCTGGTGTTTGCCATCTGTTTAAGATGTCAATATGTTTAGCACTACCATAACCGCCAGAACCCATTAAGCCAGCATAAGAAGCATCATATACTTTACCACCTATTTGATAGACAACCAATGCGGACAAAGTAACCCCTTTGTACTTAACTGCGGTGCTAATACCTCCAGTCATCTTAGGAATAGATGTACCATTGTAACGATAACGCGCATTGTTTACATTATTAGTAACAGTATCTTTATTTTCAGTTATGAATGAGTTGGTTGCAATAAAAGAGGCAGCTCTATACCAAGCCTCACCATTTGCAGGGTTGACACCCATGTATTCGCGCAACCAATAATCGTATAAAGAACTTCCTTCCTTGAGTTTTTTAGTGCCGTCAATAATTTCTGGATTTTGTTCTGGCATCTTCGTGATTTTATTCTTCAACTTTGTTGCATTCACATCTAATGTCCAACTGAAATCTTTAGTTTTGATAGGCTCTAAATGCAATTCAACCTCGACACCGCGATTGTACATTGAACCAATGTTCCTTGTTTCAGTAAGAACACCCGCGGACAATGGTAACGGCACGTCAAAGATAAGGTTCGTAGATTGTCTATTGAAATATTCAATTGTACCTGAAATTCTGTCTTTGAACAAACCAAATTCTAAAGCCACATCTGAAGCATTGCTTGATTCCCATTCAAGTTTTTTGTTACCCAAACTTGATTGCAAAATACCTGCTTCGGTTGCATTGTTCCAACCTAACTCAAACAATGGCTGCCAAGCGTATCTGCTGATTCCACCATCGTTACCCGTTTGACCATAAGAACTACGTATTTTCAATGTGCTGATGGCTGGAATAGATTTGATAAAATCCTCTTGGTCTAAACGCCAAGCAGCACTTGCAGAATAAAATGTTCCCCAACGATTGTCTTTGTAAAACTTACTTGAACCATCTCTACGAGCTGATAATGACACAAAATATTTTTCATTGAAATCATAATTCAAACGAGAAAAATAGCCTTCAACACGTCTTTTGTCAAACAACGAGTTAAGGTTCGTCGTCGTTGTGAAGTTAATCAACTCGATATTGCCTTCCAAGATTTGTTGAGACCTTGAACCCGTCAAATTGTTTTCAAATTCTTGATAATTTTCATGTCCTGCCAAAGCAGAGACGTTGTGATTACCAAAAGACTTAGTATAGTTCAACAATTGAGAAAGGTTATAACTTGTAACATTTACAAATTCGCTGGTAGCCCGTCCCGCAGGCGCACCATCACCAATTTCTGGATTTCCGAAAGTGTTGTTATTCAAATTAGTTATATCCACACCGCCATTAGCTGTAAATTTGAAATCTTTAAGGAACGAAAACTCAGCATATCCACGACCACCCATCACATTCCGACGGAAGAAGTTTTGATTCAACTGTGTTTCTGCAATGGCATGTCTGCCACCATATTGTGGTCTTGACGGCAGTCCGATAGATGTTAAATTGCCATAGTCATAGCGTCTTTGTCCATCATTACGCAACAAGAACTGACCTGGGTTTGCTGGGTCAAGAGCATAAACTGGGTAAATTGGCCCCATATTTCTTGAAAAGAAAAATGGATTGACAAATGCTGTATTTGTGCCTGCATCTGCTTGATTGGACTTGGTGATTGTTGTCGAAATATTAGCACCTGTTTTCAACCACGATTTTAGCTGTGAATTGACGTTTAATCGCGCTGTATATCTGTTATAGTCAGAGCGAATCAAAAAGCCTTTGTCATCCAAATAAGAAAAAGACAAGAAGTAATCCGTTTTATCACTGCCACCTGAAAAGTTTACATTCAATTCGTCGCGATTGCCTTGGCGCATAAGTGGTTTTTCCCAGTTCAAATCATCTGCCTGATAAATGAGTTGAGCGTTAGGGTTCAATTTACCTTCAGTTGACACCAAATCAGTGGCAGGTACATTATAAACATTATACGCTAAAAGTCCACCAATTTTCGCTGAAGCATCCGTATTCGCTGCTGCCAGTGTCAAAGGGTTAGTAGCTCTATATGCCAAACTGTTACGATACGATTCCCACATGACAGGATAATAATCCGCTGTTCCAATTCTATCATATTCAGGTAAAGCTCTTGTATTGACACCTTTCGTGTACCTCACATTGATAGAACTCTTATTTTTTGAGCCTTTTTTAGTCGTAATCATAACGACACCATTGGCAGCCCTTGCACCATAAAGAGCCGTAGAAGCAGCATCTTTCAGAACTGTCATGCTCTCGATGTCATCTGAATTGAGGTTAGCCGTACTCGCTGAATAAGGCACACCATCTACGACATAAAGCGGGTCATTTGAAGAAGAAATAGAGCCAAAACCCCTAATTCTAACAGTCGGCGCAGTACCAGGCTGTCCGCTACCTGCAGTTGTTTGGATACCCGCAGCAGCTCCTGAAAGTGCTTGAATGATATTTGTAACAGGTCTGTCCTTAATATCATCAGCATTAATTTGCTTAGCCGCACCCGTAAAAGAAGACCTTTTAGCTGTGCCGAAGGTCGTGACAATCACCTCTTCTAAAAGTCTTGCATCTTTAGATAAGTTGATGATGACAGAACTCTTACCGTTCAATGTAATTGTTTGGGTCAAAAAACCCGTGAAACTCACTTCTAATACAGCTGTTTTTGGATCAGCATTTAACTCGAAGTTGCCATTAACATCTGTAATAGTTCCTTGAGTCGTCCCTTTTACAAGGACAGAAGCACCTACAAGCCCGTCTGGTTCATCATCGGATTTGACTGTGCCTTTTACTACATTTTGCGCTGAGAGACTCATGCCAAACGTAAGTAGCAATAGAATAAGTAGAAAATTTTGCTTTTTCATACAATTGATTGATTGATTAATAAAAAAAGGTACATATAAAAATCTATGAAAATATATTTCATTATTCATTTTAGACACAAAATGGCGAATAGTCTATTAAGCATCGCTGACTTGATATCTAAGAAAAAAAAAAGAAAATTAACAGAATACCGTTTCAGAAACAAGTATTTTACCGATACGGTTTACGGCGTTAAACTCGACAGAAAGTGCGTACTCATGAGCATGAGCATTATAAAAATTTTCATACGATTAGGTTTAGTGATAAGTAAAAAGAGAACAAAAGTAATCGGAAATTCATTTTTCCAAATCTTTTGATATTTTTTTTTAAAATAAATATCTGAAAACAGATTTTATATTTTTTTGGGACAAAAACCTTTTCAAAATATCTGTTAACAATCAAAAATCATTCTGATTATTTTGTGAAGAATTTACCCTGAAAAGCAAATCTTCATTTTATGATAGTAATACTACTTAAAATAAAATTATCATTCCGTTTTTTGGAGAAGACATAAGCGTTTTTCGAGCCAAGCTACCTATAAAATGACAACGTCATTGTGAACCAATCAGGTGGTTCACAATGACTTTGTCATGAAAAAAGTGGAAAATACTGAGGGGGTATCGGAGGTTAGATTAAAATGCTCATGTCGTGCGGTATTTCTTTTGCAAACCATAAATGAAATTTCTCAAAATTTGGTCTTTACACAGGCGGTATTGGGTTTGTCCCGGTTTGCGGAAAAAGGCACTGATTTCGTGTTTACTGATGTCCATATCCATCATTTCCAGAATCGCTACAATATCCTCATCTGTCAAGTTTAAGGCAATTTTTAGTTTTCTTAAAACGAGGTTGTTATTCAAGGTCTTTTCAGGTTTTGGCTGTTCCCCTTCCCTTTTACCGCGTTTGTCATTAATCAAACCATTCAAAAAAGTGGCTAATTTGATGTCGTGTAAACTCTGAAAATCAGGGTCATCGTCCTTTTTCAACCAATTGCTGATTTGTTCACGCGAGACTTCGCTGTCTGCTAAACCAAATATGTGCATCATTTTCACATCGTTGTAGTCGAATGTGTAGCGTAAGCGACGTAGAATGTCGTTGTTGTTCATATCGTACTTCTTTTTGATGGTAAAAGTAATGATAAAAAAGAAAACCGCATCAAGACAATGCTCGATGCGGTTTTTTAAGAGAAAATCTGAAAGAGATTATGCTTCAGCAGCCCCCTCAGTATCTTCAGCAACTTCTGTATTTTCGACAACCGTTGGCGTAGTTTCTTTTGAAGCACCACCACGGCTACGGCGGGTTTTCTTCTTAGCAGGTGTCGCAGCTTTTGCTTCAAGAACGATATCGTTGAAGTCAACGAGTTCAATCAAAGCTGTTTCTGCACCGTCACCTTGACGGAAACCCGTTTTGATGACGCGGCAATAACCACCTGGACGATCCATAACTTTTGGTCCGATAACCTCGAACAATTCTTTTGTAGTCACTTTGTCTTGAAGGTAACTGAAAGCCACACGACGTGAATGTGTCGTATTGTCTTTCGCCTTCGTGATAAGTGGCTCAATGTGTACACGCAAAGCCTTTGCTTTTGCGAGAGTTGTACTGATGCGTTTGTGTTCGATCAACGCTTTTGACAAATTTTTAAGGAGCGCAATGCGGTGTCCTTTTTTACGTCCGAGATTGTTTACTTTATCTCCGTGTCTCATTTTTGAGAATGATTAAACTTTATAACATCGGAGCAGGAGTTATTTTAATGAATAATGGATAATAGATAATTTTTATAATTATCATCTATCAACTACCTTTTATAAATTAAATTTTTCCGCTCATGACGATTATCATAAAGCAGTTTAAAAATATGAATTACAATGTATAATGTATAGTTGATAATAGATAACTGTAAAAAATTATCCATTATCAACTATCCATTATCAACTATTATTTACTCTTCGTCAAGTTTGTACTTCGACAAGTCCATGCCGAATGACAAGCCTTTGTCTTGTAACAATTCTTCGATTTCGACGAGTGATTTTTTACCGAAATTACGGAATTTCAACAACTCATGTGTGTCATAGCGTACCATTTCACCCAATGAATTGATTTTTGCCGCTTTCAAACAGTTGTAAGCACGTACAGACAAGTCGAGGTCTTCGAGTGATGTCTTCAACAACTTACGCATGTGGAGGATATGCTCATCCACAACGTTTTCTTCGCGGTTTTTCTCGTCGTCAAACGTGATGTTTTCATCTGTAATCAGCATTAAATGTTGAATCAAAATGCGTGAAGATTCCTTCACTGCATCTTCTGGATGAATTGTACCATCTGTTTTGACTTCGATAACGAGTTTTTCATAGTCGGTACGTTGACCAACACGGAAAGACTCAACGCGATAAGAAACGTTTTTGATTGGCGTATAGATAGCATCAATCGGAATAACACCGATAGGCGCATCTTTCGGCAAGTTTTCATCAGCTGGAACATAGCCACGACCTTTCGTAATGGTCAATTCCATTTCGAGAGAAACGCTTGGTTCCATGTTACAGATAACGAGTTGCGGGTTCATAATTTTGAACATATTAGTCGCTTCCTCGATGTCACCTGCTGTGAATTTGTCTTGACCGCTGACAGTCAAATATATTTTTTCTTCACGTACATCATCACCAGAAATCAGTTGTTTCAAACGAACTTGTTTCAAGTTCAGAATGATGTCAACGACATCTTCAACAACGCCGCGAATGGTTGCAAATTCGTGATCCACACCTGCGATGCGTACCGCCGAAATAGCAAAACCCTCCAACGACGACAGAAGTACGCGACGTAGAGAGTTACCAACAGTTTGACCAAAACCCGGTTCCAAAGGTTTGAATTCGAAAAGACCTTCGAATTCGGTTGCCTTGTTAAGAACGATTTTGTCGGGTTTCTGGAAATTCAATATTGCCATGCTTAATTATTTCTAAAAAGTAAGAGAAGGGGAATATTTTTATGAGGAATGACAAACGATGAATGATGAATAACAAAGGATAAAACCTTCATTATTCATCATTTATTATTCATCATTATTTCGAATACAATTCAACAATCAACTGTTCGTTGAGTTTTTCAGGTATTTGATCACGCTCTGGATAAGCGAGAAATTTACCTTCCAATTTGTCTGCATTCCAATCGAGCCAAGGTGATTTCTTGATATCACGATTCACACCCACACCTTCAAGGTTGCCATTGTTACGTGATTTACCACGAACAGCTACTACATCGCCAGGACGGACGAAAGCAGAAGGGACATTGTTGATTACACCATTCAATGTAATGTGTTTGTGAGAAACCAATTGACGTGCACCACGACGAGTTGGAGAGATACCGAGACGGAACACCACATTATCGAGCCGTGACTCTAATAATTGAAGAAGAACCGTACCAGTAACACCGTGCCGTCTTGTTGCTTCATGGAAAGTTTTGCGGAACTGGCGCTCTAAAACGCCATAAGTGTATTTCGCTTTTTGCTTTTCCATCAATTGGATACCGTAGTCAGACTTCTGCTTACGCCGACGCGTTTGACCATGTTGTCCCGGAGGATATTTTTTACGTTCGAATGCCTTATCGTTGCCATAAATCGCTTCACCAAAAGCACGCGCTTTTTTTGCGATAGGACCAGTATATCTTGCCATTTTCTATTGACTATTGAAAATTGTCTAATGAATATTTTTTACTACAATTGGATTTTAAAAGTGCATTTTCGTTGTTTTTACTGAGGGGGTCGTAAAGAACGAAAAAAAACTATTTATTACCCAATTTTTATATTATACACGTCTTTTCTTTGGAGGACGACATCCGTTGTGAGGCATAGGCGTCATGTCACGGATAAAAGTGACTTTGATACCTGCTGCGTCAATGGCACGAATCGCACCTTCACGACCTGAACCAGGACCTTTTACGAAGACTTCGCAGAAACGCATACCCGCATCGTAAGCCACTTTAGCGGCATCAGTTGCTGCCACTTGCGCAGCATAAGGTGTGTTTTTCTTTGAACCACGGAAACCGCCTTTACCAGCCGTACCCCAAGAAATAACTTGACCTTGTTTGTTGGTCATGGAGACGATGATGTTATTGAAACTGGCGTGGATGTGAGCAGCACCATCAGGAGTGACCTGTACTACTCTTTTTTTGACTTTCTTAGCTTTGCCACCTTTGGCGGCACCGCCTTTTGCTGCTTTTGCCATTTTGCCTTTTCAGCTTTTTAGTTCTGGTTTTTGACCCGATTTACTGAGGGGTCAATCCTTGAACGTTTTGAAATGAGAGTTAATCGTTTGTCGTTGATAATCAATGGATTAACCAGATTATAAACGATAAACCTGAGATTACTTACCAACTTTTTTCTTGTTAGCGACTGTCTTCCGACGACCTTTACGAGTCCGTGCGTTAGTACGTGTACGCTGACCACGCAAAGGCAAACCTTTACGGTGACGCAAACCACGATAGCATGCAATGTCCATCAAACGTTTGATGCTGAGTTGAACTTCAGAGCGAAGTTCACCTTCAACTTTGTATTCGTCGTTGACAATGCGTGAAATCATTTTGATGTTTTCGTCCGTCCAATCACTGACTTTAGTATCTTCACTAACACCAGCTTTGACAAGAACTTCAACAGCTGATGAGCGACCAATGCCGTAAATGTACGTCAAGCCGATAACACCGCGCTTATTTCTTGGTAAGTCTATACCTGCAATACGAGCCATTTTTAATAACAGATTTTTAGATAACAGATATTAGATTCGAAGCATTTAAGTCTCAAATCTAAAATCATAAAATTTTATCCTTGACGTTGTTTGTACTTCGGATTTTTTTTGTTGATGACATACAATCTGCCTTTACGACGGACAATTTTGCAGTCAGCAGAACGCTTTTTAATAGAAGGTCTGACTTTCATGACGAGACAATTGATTATTGTTAATTGACTATTTATTCTCTACTTATAACGATAACAGATACGACCTCGCGATAAATCGTAAGGAGACATCTCAACTGCTACTTTGTCTCCTGGTAGAATACGGATATAATTCATGCGCATTTTTCCAGAAATCGTAGCGAGTATCACATGGTCATTCTCAAGACGAACGCGAAAATTGGCGTTTGACAATGCTTCGTCAACTATGCCATCTAATTTAATTAAGTCGTTTTTTGCCATCCAAATTTAATTTTGTTATATGAAATTTCAGAACTGTTTTTTTATAAAATATTGAGTAACAAAAACTTATGCGCTGCGTAAACCTATTGTATCTCAAATAAAAAACACATTTCTGTTTTGGCGTGCAAATATCGGTTATTATATTGTGACTGCCAAAAGATTTTCATTATTCTTTTCAACTTCTTCAATACCAGAGTGATCTGATAATATTTCAGCCTTGTTCGGACGTACGACAATAGTATGTTCATAATGTGCAGATGGCTTTCTATCTTTTGAAATAATAGTCCAACCATCGATCATACTGAGTACATCTTTTGTACCCATATTTATCATCGGTTCGATAGCAATGACCAAACCTTTTCTCAAAACAACACCATTTCCACGTTTACCGTGATTGGGAACATCTGGGTCTTCGTGTAAGTTTTTACCTAAACCATGACCGACCAAATCTCTGACAACACCATATTTGTTTTGTTTTTCACACAATTCAAAAATAGCATAACCAATATCACCGATTCTTTTTCCAACTATAGCTTGTTCGATACCTTTGTAAAGAGACAATTTTGTGGTTTGAAGAAGCTTCATTACTGAGGGGGTCACTCCTGGCAAAGCATACGTATAAGCAGCATCACCAAAATAACCATTCAACATCACACCACAATCAACAGAAATAACATCTGTTTCGAGGAACTCTCTATCACTTGGAATACCATGAACAACTTGCTCATTGATAGAAACAGTTAAAGTGTTTGGATAATCCCGATAACCTTTAAATGCTGGTACTGCCTTATTGTCACGGATAAATTCCTCAGCTTTTTGGTCAAGGAAATGACCCGTAACACCTGGCTTTATCAAAGAACCAACGTAAGCAATCGCTTCACAGTTGAGCAAACAAGCTGCCCGAATCAAAGCGACTTCATCGTCCGTTTTATAGTAAATCTCTTTCTTATCGTCAGACTGAAACATGTGTCTTGTTTTTTTTTAAATACCGCCTTCACCTACGGCAACCAAACCGCCACGTCCTTCAATCTTACCGCCTTTGATAAGGCCATCGTATTTACTCAACAACAAGTATGACTGAATTTGAGTCAATGTATCGAGGATTACGCCAATCATAATGAGTACAGAAGTACCACCAAAGAAACGTGCAAAACCAGAGTTAACACCCATGAATGCCGCTACACCTGGAAGAATCGAAATAAAACCAAGGAGAATAGCACCTGGAAGTGTCACACGAGTTGTGATAGCATCAATAAATTCAGCCGTATTTTCACCTGGTTTAACACCTGGGATAAAAGCATTTTGATGCTTCAAATACTCTGAATATTGACGTGGATTGACAATCAATGCTGTATAAACATACGTAAAGACAACCACCAAAAGGAAGTAAAACAAGTTATGTGGTAATGATGTATAGTCATTTAACTGTGCTAAAAAACCCGTTGGGCTGCCAGAACCTGACATAAATTGTGCAATAGTTGAAGGAATAAACATCATCGCTTGTGCAAAGATGATAGGCATAACGCCCGCTGCATTCAATTTAATAGGCAAATAGTCGCGATTACCTGTCTGAGGTAAGTTTGCACCTGTACGACCCACCATTCTTTTTGCAAATTGCAAAGGAATACGGCGAACCGCTTGAATCACAACGATAATACCCAAAACAATCACACACCAAATTGCCATTTCAAGGACGAAGCCAAAACCACTTTGCAACTGGAATTCCGCAGCAACTGATTGAGGAAATTGGTCAATGATACCCGCCATGATGATGAACGAAACACCGTTGCCTATACCTTTTTCCGTGATGCGCTCACCGAGCCACATAGCGAATACAGTTCCCGAAGTCAGAATAATGATACCTGAAAACCAGAAAATAACAGGGCTTAAACCCGGTGCAATAGCACCTTGTGTCGTTAAATAGGTCAAATAACCCGAGCCTTGAATCATCGTAACGAGGATTGTCAAGAAACGCGTCATTTGATTTAGTTTTTTACGACCAGATTCACCTTCGTGTTGTTGCAAACGTTGAAAGTATGGCACAGCAAACGATAACAACTGAATGATAATCGAAGCCGTGATATAAGGCATTACTCCTAAAGCGAAAATCGCACCTTTAGCAAATGCGCCGCCTGTAAATGTGTTGAGCAAACCTAAAAGGTCGGTACGTCCAGCCGATTGTGCTGCCATACTCGCCAATACCTGTGCGTTAACACCTGGTAGTAGGACGAAAGTACCTATACGGAAAACGAACAAAAGTCCGAGTGTATAAAGCAATCGCTGCTTAAGTTCTGGAATGCTCCAAATATTTTTGAACGTCTGAATAAGCCTATTCATCGGATATTTATTTTTAAAAGTAAAAAAATCATTGAACGATGAGTTCAACGATTTTATGCACTTAAAAGTTACGCAACTGTGAGAGTTCCACCTGCAGCTTCAACAGCCGCTTTCGCTTTTTCAGAACAGCCATGAGCTGTAATCGTCAATGGCGTTGTCAACTCACCGTTAGCTAATATTTTAACGAGGTCATCACGTTTAGTGTAGCCTTTTTCGTACAAAAATGCTGCTGTGATTTCAGTCACACCATGCTTTTCAGCACATGCTTGCAATTGAGCTAAGTTGAAAGGTACATACTCGACGCGGAACGGGTTTTTGAAACCACGTTTTGGCAAACGACGTTGCATTGGTGTTTGACCACCTTCAAAGCTACGTTTGTTTTTGTGACCAGAACGCGCTTTATCACCTTTGTGACCACGTGTAGATGTACCACCGCGACCTGAACCCTGACCGCGACCGACGCGCTTAATACTATGGGTCGAACCTTTTGCAGGTTTAAGATTATTCAATTCCATCGTTGAAGAAATTTTTTCGATTGAATATTGCTGATTGATTTTTTTCAGAAAAAAACCCGCTCATACTGAGGGGGGCATTTTTCAATCATCAATGATTTAAGCTTCCTCAACTTTTATGAGGTGAGCTACTTTTTTGACCATACCCATGATTTGTGGGTTCGATTCTTTCACGACTGAGTGATTCATTTTGCGAATACCCAAAGCCTTTACCGTGTCCTTTTGGTCTTTCGGACGGTGAATCGTGCTTTTTACAAGCGTTATTTTAATACTTCCCATCTTTCGATTTACGATTTGGGATTTACGATTTTAGAAACCGCAAATCGGTTATTAGCCGTTAAATACTTTTGATACATCAATGCGGCGTGTTTTAGCCACTTGTTGCGGTGTCCGTAATTGCGACAAACCGTTCAAAGTTGCTTTAACAACATTGTGTGGGTTTGAAGAACCTTGCGACTTCGCCAAAACATTGTGAATACCTGCCATGTCAAGGACTGCACGCATAACACCTCCTGCGATGACACCCGTACCTTCCGATGCTGGTTTCAACAAAATACGACCTGCGCCGTACTTACCGATTACCTCATGGGGGATAGTTCCCTTGTTGATAGGCACTTTGATAAGGTTTTTCTTAGCATCTTCAACTGCTTTTTGAATTGCATCCGATACCTCACGGGCTTTGCCCAAGCCTTGTCCAACCGAACCTTTGCCGTCTCCGACAACAACGATGGCTGCAAAGCTGAATGTCCGTCCACCTTTTGTTACTTTCGCAACACGGTTGAGTGACACCATTTTTTCTTTAAATTCACCTGCGTTTTCGCCACCTGCGGCAGCCGCTCTTTGATTATCTCTTGCCATTGGGCTTCTTTTTTTTATTGATTATTGGAGATTGATTACTGATTATTACCGATAATAATAAAAATTGGCAACAATACAATAAGCAATAAGCAATTTAGAATTCTAAACCACCTTCGCGTGCACCTTCAGCTAAGGCTTTCACACGACCATGATACAAATAACCGCCACGGTCAAAAACAACTTTTGTGACACCAGCTGCTTTTGCTTTTTCTGCCAATAAAAGACCAACTGCTTTAGACATTTCTGCCTTAGGTGCTTTAGTCGTTTCTGTTGACGAAGCGGCTGCTAATGTATGACCAACTGAATCGTCAATGATTTGGCAGAAAATACCTTTGTTTGAACGGAAAACCGCCAAACGTGGGCGTGCTGTCGAGCCGCTTACGCGACCACGAATTCTTCTATGAATGCGAGCTTGACGCTCTTTCGTTGTCATTTTCATGTTCGAAAACGCATTTTTATTTTATAAATTAGATTTCAAAACGCCTATTCCGATGTGAATCGGAAAACCCTGAATTCGGACATGATGAAATGAATATCTTAACCATTGAGTTTAACAATAAAAACCGCCAGAAAACGCTTTTTACTGAGGGGGGTAAAAAATACCCCAAAACGCAACAATCTTTTTTTACTTCTTACCGCTTGTCTTACCCGCTTTGCGACGAACAACTTCACCGTGGAAACGAATACCTTTTCCTTTGTAAGGTTCAGGTGTACGGAATGAGCGAATTTTAGCACAAACAGAGCCAAGCAATTGCTTGTCGAAGCTGCTAAGAAGCAACGTCGGAGGCGAACCTTTCTCCATTTTTGTTGTAAATTCAACCTCTTTCGGCAATGTCATTTCAATTGGATGCGAAAAACCCAATGTGAACAAGATGTTGCCATCTTTCGGCTCTAATTTGAAACCAACACCGACAAGTTCCATCCGCGCAGTATAACCTTCGCTGACACCTTGAACCATGTTTGAAACCAATGAGCGATACAAACCATGCAATGCACGGTGACGCTTTTGGTCAGTCGGGCGTGTGACTTTGATTTGTCCATCTTCAACGGCGACCGTGATGTCTGGATCAACCTGTTGAGTAAGTGTTCCTTTCGGACCTTTAACTGTTACCAAATTGCTTTTGCTGACTTCAAGTTCAACTTTTGCGGGCAAAGCAATGGGCATTTTACCTATTCTTGACATCTTTTATATTAGTTTAAAAGATTCTAACTTTTGATTTTGAATGTTTCAAATACATTATAATACTTAAAAAAGTATCGAAATGCTTGAAGACATTAATAAATGTAGCACAATAATTCACCACCTACATTGAGTTGGCGTGCTTCTTTGTCCGTCATGACACCGCGAGATGTAGAGACGATGGCTATACCTAAGCCGCTGATGACACGTGGCACCTCCTTGGCGCTACGGTATTGACGCAAACCTGGTCTTGAAACGCGTTTCAAAGAACGAATAACGGGCTCTTTAGTCTGCGGGTCATATTTCAAAGCGATTTTGATAAGACCTGCTTGACCTGCTACGTCCTCGAATTTGTATTTCAAGATATAACCTTGGTCGTAAAGGATTTCTGTCAAACGCTTTTTCATGTTTGACGCGGGAATCTCAACGATTGTGTGACCTGCCATTTGAGCATTACGAATGCGCGTAAGGAAGTCAGCAATTGGATCTGTTACTGCCATTTTATAGCAATTTTTGATTTTTTTTTATGTTGATACTGAGGGGGTATCCGCTAAAAGGTGTGAAACAGACCTGCCCCAGATCAAAGATATTATTTTCAACAACGAATAATGAATTGTAAATAATGGATTTATGTATTAAAATCGCAAGCGATTCGACACGAATCCTTTATCCTTCTTCATTTTCTTACCAAGACGCTTTTGTAACCCCTGGTATTTTGCCTTCCAAAGCCATTAAGCGGAAGAGGTAGCGATTGACACCGAACTTACGCATGTAACCTTTAGGACGACCTGTCAGTTGGCAGCGATTGTGTTGGCGCACTTTCGACCCGTTGCGTGGCAACTTGTCGAGTTCTTCCCAGTTACCTTCAGCTTTGAGTTTAGCACGTACTTCAGCGTATTTCACCACCATTTTAGCACGTTTCTTTTCTCTTGCAATGATTGATTTCTTAGCCATTTCTTTTTTTACGTGTTAATTTTTAGTATTTAATGTTTTACAGAAACACTAAAAACAAATACTAAAGATTATTTTTTTTGAACGGCATACCCATACCTTTCAACAATGCCAATGCTTCTGCATCTGTCGGCGCTGTTGTCACGAATGTGATGTCCATACCTTGAATTTTATTGATTTTATCAATGTCAATTTCAGGGAAAATGATTTGCTCGGTGATACCCAGCGTGTAATTTCCACGTCCATCGAAGCTTTTGTCATTGATGCCTTTGAAGTCACGTACTCGTGGCAAAGCAACAGTAATCAACCGGTCTAAAAATTCATACATCTGTGTACCACGAAGAGTAACACGTACACCAATCGGCATACCTTCACGAAGTTTGAAGTTAGAGACAGATTTGCGTGCTTTTGATGAAACCGCTTTTTGACCTGCGATTGCTGAAATCTCATTAACTGAAACTTCAATCAACTTTTTGTCTTGCGTAGCACCATTAACGCCTTGGTTGATGCAGATTTTAGTAATTTTCGGCACTTGCATCACCGTTTTGTATTGAAATTGCTCCATCATAGCGGGTGCAATTTCAGCTTGGTATTTAGTCCGAAGTCTTGGAACGTAACTCATTATTTATAAGGTTTGACCAGATTTTTTAGAATACCGAACCAATTTACCGTCTTCTAAACGACGACCAATACGTGACGGCGTACCTTTGCTGTCAACGACCATTAAGTTCGAGATATTAATACGGGCTTCAATCTCATCAATACCGCCCGGTGTTTCTTGTGTCGGTTTGCGATGTTTTTTTACCATGCGGATACCTTGGACGACTGCCTTGTTGTCTGCTGGAAAAACTCTTAGCACCGTGCCTGTTTTGCCTTTGTCTTCACCAGTGATGACCATTACTTGATCGCCTGTTTTGACGTGACGTTTGGGTGCGAATCTTTTAGTTGCCATTTTATTTCAAAAAATTTAAATGTCATTAAAGTACCTCAGGTGCCAATGAAACGATACGCATATAATCGCGTTCGCGTAATTCACGAGCTACAGGTCCGAAAATACGTGTGCCACGCGGCTCATCAGCTGCGTTCAAAAGGACGCAAGCGTTGTCGTCGAAACGAATATATGAACCGTCTTTACGACGAATCTCTTTGCGTGTACGAACGATAACGGCTTTTGAAACCGAACCTTTTTTCACACCGCCTGGCGATGTATCTTTAACCGTCACGACAATTTTATCGCCAATAGTAGCATAACGACGTTTTGACCCGCCTAAAACGCGGATACAAAGCACTTCTTTCGCGCCGCTATTGTCTGCTACCCTAAGTCTTGATTCTGCCTGTATCATTTTACTTTACAGTTGAATATTATTTGAATAATCGAGCGGTCAGTATGCTGTACAAAATTGATAAGTACATTTAACATCTGACATCGAACATTGAATGATTATTTCGCTTTTTCGATGACTTCAACAAGTCTCCACCGCTTCGTTTTACTGAGGGGGCGTGTTTCCATGATTAACACTGTGTCACCAACACCTGCTGTGTTGATTTCGTCATGTGCGTGGAATTTCGACGTCTTTTTCATGTACTTACCATACATCGGGTGCATGATTTTACGAACGACTTTGACTGTGATAGTCTTCTCGGGTGCGCTGCTTGACACAACACCGATACGCGTTTTTCTAAGATTTCTTTCAGAACTCATTATCTTAAGTAAGATTTTAAGATTGAAGATTTTAAGATTATAGACACTTTTTCAAAACTACCTTAGTCTTAAAGTCTAAAATCCAAAAACCTGATATTACGCTTTTTTCAAACGGGCGCGACGTGAACGGATGCGTGAACGCATTTCCAAGTCCTCAGCCGTATATTCTGCCATTTCGCGTTTACGCAATTCTGTGAGTGCGCGGGCGATGTTCTGGCGTGTTTTCTTGAACTGGCTGTTGTCATTGATGCCTCGAATCGCTTTTTCAAAATTCATTTTTTGAATTTCGCTTCTCGAAGCGACAACTGTTGCTTCCAGCTCTTCTTCTGGCTTGTCGTGCCAAGTAATTTTTTCGCTTGCCATTTTAAAAAACTATTTAAACCGTTGATTGTCTAATTATTAATTACCAACAACATAGTCGGTACGTGTAACGGTTCTCGTTAAGCACGGTAATTTCTGTGCACCAAGGCGAAGGGCTTCACGAGCGACTTCGTCTGTAACGCCGTCTATCTCGAAAATGATTCTACCTGGTTGCACTTGCGCGACCCAATGGTCAAGCGCACCTTTACCTTTACCCATACGAACTTCCGCAGGTTTTGAGGTAATAGGTTTGTCAGGAAAAACCAAACACCATACTTTACCTTCACGTTTCATAAAACGTGTAATCGCAATACGTGCAGACTCTATTTGACGGCTCGTCAACCGGACGTGCATCGTTGATTTGAGGGCGAAAGTACCGAATGATACGGTGCTACCACGCCACGCCAAACCCTCGTTTTTCATCTTATGCTGCTTGCGAAACTTTGTTCTTTTCGGCTGTAACATTGTTCAAACGTATTTTTTGCGACCTAAAATCGCTATTTATCGTTCAAAAAATCGACTTTTAAGTTGCTTCTTTCAAAGCGGCTGCAAAAGTACCCTTTTTGTTTGAATTTTTATTCTATTTTCTAAACATTTGCTAAAAAAATGCAAATATACTGAGGGGGTAATAATTGATTATTTTTTAATGATTATTGATTATTACTCTGTGTATTAATCAATACTTAATAAACATTCATCAATGATTAACGCTTTGGTCCACCTTGACCGCCGCCAGGACCTCGGTTGCCACCTTGACCGCCACCGCCGCCACGATTTCCACCTTGACCACCGCCGCCGCCACGATTTCCGCCTTGACCACCGCCGCTGCCACCTCTACGGTCGCCGCCGCCGCCGCCACGATTGTCACCACTACCGCCGCCGCCTCTGCGGTCACCACCGCCGCCACCTCTACGGTCGCCACGTCCACCGTCTCTGCGGTCGCCACGGTCGTTATCACGACGGTCGCCACCACCTCTACGGTCTTGGTTGCCAGAGCCTTTTGATTCTTCTTGGAAAGGAGATAAGTCACGCTTACCAAATACCTCACCCTTACAAATCCATACTTTGATACCGATTTTGCCATAGACGGTTTGAGCCTCTATATTTGCATAGTCAATATCTGCACGGAATGTGTGGAGTGGTGTACGACCTTCCTTGTATTCTTCAGTCCGAGCCATATCAGAACCGCCTACACGACCACTGATACGGATTTTGATACCTTCTGCACCTGCACGCATCGTTTGCTGAATAGCCATTTTGATAGCACGACGGTGGTTAATACGACCTTCGATTTGCTTCGCAACAGTTTCACCAACAATGACAGCGTCCATCTCAGGCTTACGAATTTCGTTGATATTGATTTGAACATCTTTCGATGTCAATTTTTTCAACTCTTCGCGGATACGGTCAACTTCTTGACCACCCTTGCCGATGATGATACCCGGGCGTGATGTTTGAATTGAAACAGTTACCCGCTTCAATGTGCGCTCGATGATGATACGTGCAATACCGCCTTTCGAGATACGTGCACGAAGATATTGGCGGATTTGCGCGTCTTCAACCACTTTCGCAGCCATATCACGACCGCCGAACCAGTTGGATTCCCAACCTTTGATGATACCTAAACGGTTTCCTATCGGATTTGTCTTCTGACCCATTTTAATCTTTTATCGAAACTTCAAGCGTTCCAGATTATTTTGGAAAATGTTATTTTCGTTTAAA
>JANLQI010000372.1:0-25302 GCA_031367705.1 Saprospiraceae bacterium
TGGTCACAACCTTGGCGGGTAGTGGTACGCAAGCATTTGCAGACGGTACAGGTGCTGCCGCAAGTTTCGCATTTCCTGCTGGTGTTGCCGTAGATGTTTTGGGCAATGTGTATGTAGCGGATAGGGATAATAATAGAATCCGAAAAATCACATCTGCGGGTGTGGTCACAACCTTGGCGGGTAGTGGTACTGCTGGATTTGCAGACGGTACAGGTACTACCGCCAGTTTTAATAGCCCTAATGGTATAACAACAGATGCTTTGGGCAATGTGTATGTGACGGATGGGAGTGGTCATAGAATCCGAAAAATCACATCTGCGGGTGTGGTCACAACCTTGGCAGGTAGTGGTACTGCTGGATTTGCAGACGGTACAGGAACTACCGCAAGTTTTGCATTTCCTGTTGGTTTAGTAGTGGATGCTTCGGGCAATGTGTATGTGGCGGATAATGGTAATCAGAGAATCCGAAAAATCACATCTGTGGGTTATAGCATCAGCCCTGCCTTGCCTACGGGATTAAGTATGAGCGCATCAGGTGTAATAAGCGGTACGCCGACTGTGGTTGCTGCTTCAACGACTTATACGATAACGGGCGTAAATTTAGGTGGTAGCAGTACGACGACGATTACTTTTGCCGTAGCCGTACCACCCACCGCCCCCTCAGTAGGGACGCTCACACAACCGACTTGTGCCTTAGCCACAGGCAGTGTGGTCTTAAATGGTTTACCTGCCACAGGCGCATGGACGTTGACACGCAGTCCAGGCAACGTGTCAATCACAGGAACGGGTATAACGACGACTATTTCAGGGCTTGCCATAGGTACTTATACTTTTACGGTGACCAATGCGGCGTCTTTAATCTCCTCGGCTTCTGCCAGTGTGATTATTAATGCACCGACAGGGTTAACAACACCCAATATTTCATTTTCTGGTGTGGCTTCTACCTATCCACTTAATGTTGCCATCAGCTCATTGACACCCACCAACAGTGGCGGCGCAGTGGCTGGTATGATTGGTGAAGTCATGACTTTTGCGGGAGGAACACAAGGTTACTTAGAGGGAACAGTTACAACTGCACAATTTAATTATCCTGCAAGCGTGGCAATGGATGGCACGGGCAATATGTATGTAGCGGATTATAATAATCATCGCATCCGTAAAATTACCCCTGCGGGTGATGTCACGACTTTGGCAGGAAGTACACAAGGTTACTTAGATGGGATAGGGACTGCCGCCAAATTTGATAGACCGACAAGCGTGGCAGTGGATGGCACGGGCAATGTGTATGTAGCGGATTATAATAATCATCGCATCCGTAAAATTACCCCTACGGGTGATGTCACGACTTTGGCGGGTAGTACACAAGGTAACGCAGATGGGACAGGCATTAACGCCCATTTTTATAATCCTTCTGGTGTCGCCGTGGATGCTACGGGTAATGTATATGTAGCGGATTATTATAATCATCGCATCCGTAAAATTACCACTGCGGGTGAAGTCACGACTTTGGCGGGTAGTTCAGAAGGTTACTTAGAGGGGACAGGTACGACCGCCAAATTTTATAATCCTTATGGCGTTGCAGTGGATGCCTCGGGCAATGTGTATGTAGGTGATCAAAGAAATCATCGCATCCGTAAAATTACCACTGCGGGTGTCGTCACCACTTTTGCGGGTAGTACACAAGGTTACTTAGATGGAACAGGTGATGCCGCCAAATTTAATTTTCCTTATGGCGTAGCCGTAGATGCCTCTGGCAATGTGTATGTAGCGGATCAAAATAGTAATAGAATCCGCCAAATTACCCCTGCGGGTGTCGTCACCACTTTAGCGGGTAGTGGTTCAGGTGGTAATTTAAACGGGATAGGTACTGCCGCCCAGTTTAATAATCCTATTGGCGTGGCTGTGGATGCCTCGGGTAATGTGTATGTAGCGGATGCAGATAATCATCGCATCCGTAAAATTTCACTATTGGGTTACAGAATAAACCCTGCCTTGCCAACAGGCTTAAACATGACCACATCAGGTGTGATAAGCGGTACGCCAACTGTGCTCACTGCGGCAACCACTTATACTGTAACAGGTACAAATAAATGCGGTAGCAGCTCGACAACGATTACTTTTGCAGTAGTGGGTGCTCTTTCTGTATCCTCAATAAGTACGACAAAGCTGAAAGTCTATCCCTCAGTAACAACAGGTCCTTTGACCATAGAAACGAAGGAGACAGGCGACTTTGTGATTGTCAATCTTTTAGGGCAAATAGTCCAAAGGGGCAAAATAGCACAACAGATTGACGTGTCCACATTGCCAAATGGTTCTTATCTCTTGAAAGTAGGCACAGCGCAAACGAAGTTTGTGAAGCAATACTAAAATGCTTTTTCAAATTTTCGTTGTCTGACATTTTTTTGGACATGTATAAAAGCACGGTAAAAAGTAAGCTCAAGTTCGGGGAACTTTCAAAGTTCCCCGAACTTGATACTTCTCTCGACAAAATTGTCAGGCAACGACATTTTTTAACATAGTTGCTTCTAAACACATGTTTTCGATGAGGGATTCTACACAGAACACTTCTTCTCAATGGCTTCAATTTTAGCCACTTAAACATACTTATAACATTAGTATTCGGATAAGTTCATAAGGACTTGTCGGGTCTTTTTCATTCAAAAATTTCATTAAGAGATATGGCTGCAACATTCACTTATACCTTTATTCTGGCTGCAATTTTAGTTGCCAAAAAGTTACTCGACTCTAATGATAAAAGCAAAACACTAAGCTAATTTGTAACGAAAACAATTTCCGTAAAACAGTATAGAGCCTGTTCTATACATTCACATCATCTTTAAATTTTTTCATAATGAATAACAGATTATTATTATTTTTTGATCTGGTTAGTACCAATTATCTACGGAATTGGATGGTTTCAGTGCAAGTGCCGTTAACGTCGGTACTAATGGAACAATAATAAAAATCTAAATCCGCTGGTGCCCGTGCCTATTAAGTGCAGGTGTGTGCGGAAGTAGTTTTTTTTCCTAAAAATTAAAAAGCAATAGGCTACTCTGGGTTTTTCTATTTGATAGTTTCAAATAGAAAAACCTGGAGGAGTTCTTTTAATCAATTATGTTTCACAGTTAAAAACTTTAAAAAAATGAAAAATTTGAACAAATCATTAAAAACAGTAAGGCATGCCGGACTTTCTCTATGGCAATCCATTGTGGCAGCACAAGCAAGAAGAGAAATCGAAACATTGGGCGCTAACTCTCCCTATCAGCATTACCTTGATCATCATTTGGTTCAAGCGACCAATCTATATGCAGAAAAAGCCTTTGCGGGAGAAAGAATAATACATTCTGATTGTGAACCCGGTGTTTATTTTAAGCAACCTTTTGATTTAGTGGCTTTATCTGCGGAAGCTCACCAGTTGGTGCAGTCCATCCAGGATAGCGAGTTTTTAACACATGAGAATATCCTTGAAAATATACCCGTTAGATGTTATAGCACAAAAGATAGGGATTTTATTGGAATATGTGGGGTTATTTATGCGGAATACAAATTAAAATATGGCAGCCCTGCGGTATTTTACCGGGACTGGAATAAACCGGGGAAAGGATTGGGATATGGAATAATTCAACACAAATTACCCCAGAATGCAAAGGTGGCTTTAATAGGAGATTGGGCCACTGGACTGGACGATACCAAAGAACTCATCAAAGCATTACTCAGATTGAAACTTGATGCGATTATTCATTTAGGTGATATTTACTATGCAGGAACACCTGATATTAAGCACGATGGGCAAGTGTTGCAGGGAGAATGCACAGAGAATTTTATCAAGGTTTTCCAAAATGCATATAGTGAAATAGCTATTGAATTCAGAAATAAAAGGGAGAGTTTTGTTCCTCCAGCGGTTTTTAATCTGGCTGGCAATCATGATTACTATTGCATGGGTAAAGGCTACTTTGAAATGGTGCATACACTGCCTGAAGCATTAGGTTTTGATACGGGCTTCCGGCAAGAAGCCAGCTATTTTCAGTTGATGTTGGAAGGGGATGACTGGCAATTTCTGGCAATGGATACGGGTAGGAATGATTATAGTGTGGTTAATGTGATAAATCCAGATGAAACGGGCCCCAAGCTAGAACCCTATGAGGTGATTTGGCATCACCACAAGTTGCATACATTCCCGGGAAAGACCATTTTATTATCGCACCATCAATTGTTTTCTGCCCATGATAAAATCAATGGGAATACTAGCAGTTCAAAAACGTATTTCGGAAACGATTATCTATTTTCCTATTTCAAGCCATTCTTTCCCGAAAAGGTACATGCATGGTTTTGGGGTCATGAGCATAACCTCGCTGGGTACGAAGATGGGCAGATGGGGCTCTCAAAAGGGCGATTGGTTGGGAACGGTGGTTATCAGGCAAACGAGACGTTTGACCATCCAGATAAGGTCACCTATCCGCAAATCAGAGCCAATACGGAATTCCAGGTAAAACGAGACAGTGAAGGATACCTATACCATTCGGCCTGTTTAATTGATTTTGAGGCTAGAGACCACACAGGAAATCCGTTGGTCTATTACTGGCAAATGCCTTCTTGGGGGCGAAACGAAAGACCGGCTAATATCGATTTCAGTAAGATGCCCAGAATCAGTGAGTATCTGACGCCCTTTCAGTTTAATATGCTTCCTTATTTACCGACCAATTTTACAACGGACTCCAGCTTTAGGATGGATGCATATATGCGTAAAAATTGGAAAAATGTTGGCAAGGCAAGCTCCGTGATAGTAGGCAGGGAACAGTTTAAAATTCAATCGCCATTTGATCCAGTATATGGCAATAATCAATTCAATTTGGAAATCAGTGTACAAGGTTCACAGGCTACTATTTCGATTAATTGTAATTACAACTCTAAAGTTTGGGGAGATTGGCAGATTAATACAGACCCAATTCAATGTTATTATGAGTTTGACTTTCTTCCTATACCTGAGTTATTCGGAAATCGACTTCCTTTTGGACCGGAAGCTGCCGCTGTTATTTACACACAGCTCGGATTTTCGGGAAGCCAAGGTTTAAGGGTTACCCAATATCAAAGTCCTGCAAATCGTCTATGGTATCCAAGTGTTACTTTCAAAATAGAATACAATAGGGAAACCTATTGGATAGCGGTTGAAAACATGAATGGGTAAATGATTGCTTTTTTGAATTCAAGGACAGTTGAATGATAGAGCAATTATTTTAGGCAATGTTGGGTCAAAGACACCGAATAACATCATTCTTCAACATTTTAAATAATTCATAACTTTCAGGAGGCTGTATCAAAAGGCATTGCTCAAATTTTGCAAACAGAATTTTATTTCGGAACTCGGTCAATCTTAGGAAGATTTAAAATCTTCCTAAGATTAAGACGCTCGAAAACCTAATAATATTCTGTAAGAAAAAACGAGTTTACCTTTTGAGTCAGCCTCACTATTTGAAAAATAGTATTGTGACTTGGGAAACCATCAACGAAAAAAACTTATCGGAGTATGTGGTTGAGCGCAGTAAAGATGGTGTTAATTTTAAAGCCATCGGTTACCAAAGACCCAAAGCCACGAATGTGAGTCAAAAAACGACTTATACATTTATGGATTAAGAACCGGGTATGGGCATCAATTACTACCGTCTTTTTTCAAAAGATTTGGATGGTACAGGCACTTATTCCAAAATTGTGAGTATTGATTTCAGTGCGGGCATAAAAGTGAAAACCTTTCCAATCCTTTTTCCCAAGCCTTAAATGTAGAATTGACGACCGACAAAAACCTAAATGGCGATGCCGTGATAGAACTTTTTGATGTAGCTGGTAAGCAAGTATGGTCTAAAAAGATGGATGAAAAAACCAAAGATTTCAATTTTAGTATTCCGACAAACAGTTTGGTTTCAGGTAGTTATCTCATTCGTGTACAAGCGGGTGGTTATACTTGGCAAGAGAAAGTTATTAAGCAGTAATTTGTAATAACATACAGAAATTCTTTTCAAACAAATTAGCCCGACGATGCACTGCACCGTCGGGCTTTTTGTTTAAACAAACTCAAAGTTTACCCCCCCTCAGTAAATTCACCATTAAAACATTCGCCATTCGCCATTCGCCATTCACCATTCACCATTAAAACATTACCTAAATCGGTTCAAGAGTAATCGCTAAACGCCCAATAACACCTGTCTTGACGACCCGCCCTTCAATCACTTGCGGTTTGAAACCTGCTGCTGTCACCTCGATAGTGTATGTTCCTGGAGGCAAGGGCGACAATTCATAGCGTCCACTGGCATCGCTGACGGTAGATAAATTGAGCGCCGGAATAGCTACCGTCACATTGCCCACCCCTTTTTCTGTCACTTTGTGGATGATTTTACCGCCCACACCCGCATCTTGTACACCGCGGACTTTCGATAAGAAGGCTTCGAAAACGAACTGTTTCGCAATCTCTTTCTCGTCTTGAAAGATGGTTTGCGCTTCCAAGAACATTGCCGACAATCGGTTTTTCAACGCATTTCCTGCCAAGGTTTTGGCATCACTGGCAGCAGTTCCCGCTTCTTTTTCGTCCAACCAGGCTTTGTTGGTTGTCGCTAAAAGCGTCTGTCGGTTTTGGAGTTGGGTAACAAAATCGGCAGGCAAATCTTTTGCTAACAGAGCGGCTTGATTGGTTTGAACAAACCGAATCATCGCACCCAACAGCTTGTCGTTGTCTGCCAAATTGTACTCACCACGGTCATTCAGCAGCTGTTGACCCGCATCTTTGAAAAGATTTTCTTGCGTGGTTTTGTCATCAGACAATTCGCGCGTAAAATTTTTGAGCGTTTTAAAAAGCCCATCCACCCCTTTTACGGCATTCACATAGACCGCCCGTGCCGCTTGAATGGCTTTTTCGTGGGCTTGATAGTCGTCCATGTTCAAAAAGGTTTTAAGAAGAGCGGAAGACTCTTCTTCGTAAGCCATCGTATATTTGCTGGGTTTGTGTGCCGCAAAACGAGGCCGATTCTGTTGGTATTCAAACCAACCCAGGCGATACACGTCGCCCAAATTTGAAAAAGAGCAATTAAAATTAGATACTGTCATCTTCAAAAAGTTTAAGTGGTTTATAAAATAATGTTAATCAATAACTTATGAAAGTTTGCCGATGTCTTACGGACGCTTGCCGATGCCTTTAGGACACTTGCCGATGTCTTACGGACGCTTGCCAGTAGTCTTACGGACGCTTGCCGATGTCTTACGGACGCTTGCCAGTTGTCTTACGGACGCTTGCCGATGTCTTACGGATGCTTGCCAGTTGTCTTACGGACGCTTGCCAGTTGTCTTACGGACGCTTGCCGATGTCTTACGGACGCTCCCAGTTCACATCTACCTCGACCATCTTATAATTTGTTTAGCTCAATCACGATGCCTGTAAAGAGCCAAAGCAGAAGTCGCAATTGGGCATCAGAATACAGCCTTGTTTTTTATTGGATATGCTTGCACAAAAAAGCAAGAAGGAAAAGAAAGACACTCTTGGGGTTTTAACAAAAAAGACAAAGAGCGTTGGGGTTTTCATTCTTGTCAAACAATTGGGCAACAATACTCACATACACCTTTAATGTATGTAGCAAATTTAAGTATTTGTTTTAATTAGAATGTTAATGAAATATAAATTTTTATACTTATTTTAAATAAATAGGATATTATTTAGCCCTTGTGTTTAATATCCCCCCTCAAAGGGCTTTAACAAAAGAAAGGTGTTCGAACTTGCGCTCGAACACCCCCTCAGTATAAAACTGAAAAACGATAAAGACAGAAGACAAATTCATCATTTATCTCTCATCACCCATCATTTCTTAACGGATATAAAACATCTCGCGATATTTCGGAAGCGGCCAAGCCGAATCTTCAACAAAATACTCAAGACGGTCGCAATAGGTACGAATTTCCTCCATAATTGGCTTAACATTCTCGCAATAGGCTGCTGCACTTGCTTCGATGTCTTCCAATTCATTGGCTGCACGACGAGCCGTTGTCATCGCTTTGACGGCTGCTGCTGCGCCATTGATAGCGGTACTGATAGCCTTAACGAGTTCAAGTTGTTCTGAATAATCAGATGCGTCAACACCGATAGACTTCAATGACATTATATTGTCAGCCAATTTTTTCTGATAACCGACTGCCGCAGGTAAAATCAAGTTAGCGACCATTTCACCCAATGTACGACTTTCGATTTGAACCTTAGTCATATAAGCGTGGAACTGTACTTCTTGGAAGGCGTGCATTTCTTTTTTAGAATAAACACCTGCCTTGATGAAGACATCTGTTTTTTTGCTGCTCCATGCTTTGAGCGCTTCTGGCGTTGTTGTGAAGTTGTTTAAGCCGCGTTTTGCAGCCTCTTCTTTCCACTCGTCTGAATAACCATTGCCTTCAAAACGGACTTTTTTAGATTCTTTGATGTAGCGAATCAAAATAGAAATAACCGCTTCGTCTTGTTCTTTACCACCTGCAACAAGTTTGTCAAATTCTGCCTTGAATTTTTCGAGTTGTGCTGCCACAATCGTATTCATAACAGTCATCGGACCACCGCAGTTTTGTGATGAACCAACCGCACGAATCTCAAATTTGTTGCCTGTGAAGGCAAACGGAGAAGTACGATTACGGTCAGTTGTATCTTTTTCGAGGAAAGGAATTTTGCCAACCAAATCAAGTGCTTCTTTAACACCTGACTCATTAGAAGCTCCTTTTTTCTCCAAATCATTCAATAATTTATCCATTGTACCACCCAAGAAAGCAGAAATGATAGCAGGAGGTGCTTCATTTGCGCCCAAACGGTGGTCATTATTTGCTGTTGCAATTGATGCACGGATAAAGTCAGCGTGTTCAAAAACCGCACGGATTGTATTAACAAAGAATGTCAAGAACATCAAGTTTTTGCCTGGCTCTTTGCCCGGTGCCAAAAGGTTTTTACCTGTGTTGGTTGCGATTGACCAGTTGTTGTGCTTACCAGAACCGTTCACACCTGCGAATGGTTTTTCGTGCATCAATACAACCAATTTATGGCGACGTGCAACACGATCCATCAAATCCATCAACAAGTTGTTGTGGTCAACAGCTACGTTAATTTCTTCAAACATCGGTGCAAACTCGTATTGAGCAGGACCTACCTCATTGTGACGCGTACGGAGTGGAATACCCAATTTGTGTGCTTCCGTTTCCATATCGCGCATACAAGCATAAATACGCTCAGGAATTGACCCAAAATAATGGTCTTCCAAGTTTTGGTGCTTAGCTGGCAATTTACCAACCAATGTACGACCCGTCAGTATTAAGTCAGGACGAAGGTTGAAAAGCGCTTCATCAACCATGAAAAATTCTTGTTCCCAACCCAAAGTCGCTGAAACTTTAGTCGCTGCCTTGTCAAACAATTGAGCAACAGGCGTAGCTGCTCTGTTAAGGAAGTCTTGAGATTTCAATAATGGCAATTTAAAGTCCATTGCATCACCTGTATAAGTGATGAAAACAGTAGGGATACAAAGCGTTTTACCCGCACCTGCATCAAAAATGAACGCTGGAGAAGATGGGTCCCAAGCTGTGTAACCACGTGCTTCGAAAGTGGCACGCATACCGCCCGAAGGGAAAGATGAACCGTCTGGTTCTTGTTGTACAAGCGCATCAGCGGTGAATTCCTCAATAACTTTACCGTCAGGTGTTAAGCTGAAAAACGAGTCATGTTTTTCTGCTGTTTTACCTGTCCACGGTTGAAACCAGTGTGTGAAATGCGTCGTACCTTTTTCTTGCGCCCAAGCCATCATAGCATTGGCAACAACTGCTGCAACCTCACGGTTGAGTTTTGTACCGCCTTGAATAGCTGCTTTGATGCTTAAATAAGATGCTTCATCTAAATACTGCTTCATTGCAGCATCGTTAAATACAAGTTCGCCGTAGAAATCCTTGATTTTTTCCGCAGGCATGTCAACATATTCCATGTCATCAAAACGGCTCGAAATCGTGTCTAAAGCATTAAATCTGGAAAGACTCATGAGTTAAAATATTAAAAATTTGATAAAAAAATGATTTTTAAGTTTTTCTAAAATATTATCCTAAGAAAATGATAAATGATGAACGATAAATGATGAACGATAAATGATGAATGATGTAACAATTCATCATTCATCATTTATCGTTCATCATTATTAAACCCTTGCAAAGTTCAGTCGAAGCGGCAAATTGCCTGCCCGAGAAAGACCCCTCAGTATTGTAAAGTTGAAAAAAGAGAACGACGTAGGTTTTGACCTAATATTCATCATTTTATAGGAAGTTGGTGCAAATTTACGGCAAATATCTTGAAACGAGGACAATTTTGGTAAAAAATCCAAAACATTTACATTGTTAAGCCATTTTACCCTTTATTTCTATAATTTTTCATTTCGTAAATAAACTAAAAAAAAGCGGCAATGAGACTTCTGAAACAGGAGTCTTTCCAGTCCCACTACCGCTTGTTTTTGGGGCTTTCATATATAAAAGCATATTTTACCCCCTCAGTATTTTAGGGGTAAAATATCCTTTTTATATGCCATTCTTAGAATTTATAAACAGCCGCGAGTATAAACGACGTTTCGCCACCTTGTGCTTTGCCTTTATCGTCCACCCAAATGTTTTTCTTGGCAGAATCAAAACGGAGTTCTGGAATAATTGTGAAAGCATCAATCTTAATATTGCCAGAAAGTGTAAAGGCACTAATCGTATTATCAGCAGCAGTATATTTAATCCCATCCTTGTCATTGAACAATTCACCGCGTGCGGCAAGTATAAACGAAGGAGAAAAAGCATAGTTCAAATACAAAGCAGAACCATTCCAAGACTGAGTTTTGCTCTCTTTAGACAAGCCTTGTGTAATAAAATTGAAGCCTGCACCAAATTTTTCAGAAACTTGATAGCTCGTCGTTATATCAAAAGTTGTTGCCACAGTGCTGTCTTTACCTTTGCCCGACAAGCCATTGACATAAATTTTGAAAGGACCACTGACATAAGATAACTGCCCGCCGACCATTTTCTTTTTTGTATCTAAGTACTCAAAACCACCTTTCAAACCGTAGTATCCTTTGCTATCTGTTTGATTGAAAATACCAATCATACCCGCAAATTTATCCGTAAAAGCGATGTCCATTTTCAAACCTGTATGGAAAAAGGGACCATTCGTATAGTTATAAGACATCGAATAGTTTAAGTTGTTCGACGCTTCAACCAACTCATAACCGACGAAAGTCATGAAATTACCTGCTGTGAATTTGAGGTTTTCAGTCGGTTTGTACGTAACATAAAGTTGCTTGATAAATGATGAACTCCCACTATAAGCATAGTTTGTTTCTTCTGCACGGGGGCCAAACATCAAATCGGCAACAAAGCCGATTTTTCCATTGTCTTTTGCGACAACTATATTCGCCATACCGAGACCAACGCCACCGTTTTGAAGCGTATATGATGTCTTAGAGGCATTTACTTTATTACTCGTTGAACGAAAATAAGCATCAACCTGTCCCGAAATCGTTAAAGGCGCGTCTGCTTTTTTTGCAGTATCCTGTGCAAATAGGTTTGTTGTAAACAAAGTGGCTACTATAGCCAGACTTTTGAGAGTGACTTTAATATTCATAATAAATTGGCTTTTAGCTGTGAATTAATGGTATTCGCAAATCCGTTTGCGAACAAGACTCCTTTTTAAATATTGTTTGATAATTGGTAAGTAAAAAAGCAAAAACTTATGCGCATCTCGTTGTGCTTTTTTGATAGGACAAAGGTGAGACGTTTTTTCGGTATAATCACTTTGACTTAGTTTGACATTCAAACTTAATGGCTTTATTTCGTAAAATCGTTTTTTACCAATTTTAATTTTTCAAAAACTATTATATGGAAAATAAATATTAAAACGTGGCTGTATCATCGTTGAAGTTTTTTTTGCAACTTTGTTTCTGAAAAGAGGAAAACAATACGATTTTAAACTTTTTGAGAGCAAAACTTATGGCAAAACAACAAACAACAACTTAAAACAGCACAACATTATGAGAAAACGTACCCTCCCCGTATGCGTTTTGATTTTGTATTGTCAAATCACATACACTCAAATTCCCACAGATTCACTCATTTATAGTTTTCAAGATGCCATTGAAAATGCCGTATCAAGCAACGATGATGCGTCTTTTGACTACGATACAGAGTTTGAACACCTCGCGGACTTCATCAGGCACCCCCTCAGTATAAACCGTGCTTCGGCTACTCAATTTGAACAATTACGCCTTTTGTCGGCTGAACAAATAGCCGCTATCATCACGCATCGGGGAAAATATGAACGTTATATATCGCTGCTTGAACTGCAAAGTGTCCTTGATTTAGCCACCATTCACAAAATTCTACCTTTTATTACTGTCGAAAATGACCTCGATGACTATTTTATGCCTATAAAAGATTGGTTCAGAAAAGGTAAAAACGACGTTTTCATGCGTTGGGAACGTCGGCTTGAGCCAGCAGAAGGTTACAAACGGGCAGACACAAAGAGCGGATATTTGGGCGATGCCAACCGCATTTATACCCGTTATCGCTACTCATTTGGCACGCGTTTAAGTTATGGTTTTACCCTTGAAAAAGATGCAGGTGAGCCGTTTGGAAAATCTGTTTTTGACTTCGCCAGTTTTCATTTTAAAATAAACAATGTTCATAAAATATTTAAAACCATTATCTTAGGCGACTATTCCGTTTCATTGGGTCAAGGTTTGATACATCAAAACGGCTTTGCCATCGGCAAAAGTGCTTTGGTGATGAGTGTTGAAAAAAACAACCAACCTTTGCGACAATACTCATCATCAAATGAATATAATTTCCAACGAGGTGCTGCGCTTCATGCCAAAATCACTAAAAATACTGAGGGGGTCTTTTTCATTTCAAAACGGCAACGTGATGCCAATTTATTGAGATTCGACAGCCTTAAAAATGAATCTGTTTTTACTTCTTTGCAAGTCACAGGTTTACATCGCACAAATACAGAACGTGCTGACCAAAATTTATTAGGACTTTTTACCGTAGGTGGCAATGTGAAAAAGACTTTTAAAACGGGTTCAATTGCCTTAAATACCGTTTTTAATCACTTCGACGGACGTTTAGAGCCACGTGATGAGCCTTATAATATCCATGTTTTCAAAGGAAAAAGTCTTTTGAATTTTTCAACCGATTATAAAAAAACCTATAAGAACTTTCATCTCTTTGGCGAAACAGCTATGAGTAACAATAGAGGTTTTGCAACCTTGAATGGTTTACTTATTGGTGTAGATAAACGCTTGTCTATCAGTATTTTACAACGCTTTTTTTCATTAAAATATCAAACACTTCAAGCACAGCCGTTTGCAGAATCCAGTCGTCCACAAGATGAAAAAGGCATTTATTTGGGCATGGAGTACAAACCAAATCGGTCTTGGACAGTGAGCAGTTATGCCGATTTTTGGCAACATCAATATTGGCGTTTTCGAGTAGATGCACCGTCAAATGGGCGAGAGTTTTTTGGAAAAATACAGTATAAACGCCGAAATACTGAGGGGTATCTGCAAGTGCGTGTGAAAACAAAACAGCAGAATATGACCAATAGACCAGACTCTGTTAAATCCAATATCGTTGTGGACAAAACACGGACGCAAATACGGCTACATTTCAACAACCGTTTATCAAAAAATTTGGAACTGCGGAATCGCTTAGAATGGGCGTTTTTTGAAGACGATAAAGGCTTGAAAAAGGGTTATATGATTTGGCAAGATGCGATTATTTCACTCAATAACTTACCCATCGAATCACCTAAAATAGCGGCTATACTGAGGGGTCTGAAATTGACCACCCGATTGGCTTATTTTGATACAAAAGACTATGACACAGCGATTTATGGATTTGAAAACGATGTGCAATACAGTTTCACTGTCCTACCCTACTACTATCGAGGCACCCGTTTTTATGTCAATGCCAGTTATAAGTTTTCGAAAAATGGCTATCTTGAAGCTCGTTTTGCACGGACTCGTTTGGTCAATCGCAGCAGTTTTGGTAGTGGTTTAGATAAAATTGAAGGCGATAAACGGACGGATATTAAGGTGCAGTTACGATTTAGTTTTTAATTTGACATCAAACTCGACTTAAAAATCTTAACAGCAATTGCCAGCAAAATAACACCCATAAACTTCCGAATCACCATCAAACCACCTTTGCCGAGTAGCCTTTCAACAGGGTTTAAAAGCCTAATAACAAGATAAATAAACCCTAAATTGAGCAAAATCCCTATGAGAATCGTCCAATCATCAAACTGTGTTTTCAAAGACATGATGGTTGTCAATGTACCCGAACCTGCCACTAATGGGAATGCAACAGGCACGATACTCCCAGTTTTGCCTTCCAATTCTGCTTTGAAAATATCAATACCCAATGTCATTTCAAGTCCCATAATGAATATCAAAATAGAACCTGCCAAAGCGAATGAAGGCAAATCAACGCCTAATATGCCCAAAAATTTATCGCCAAAATAAAGAAATAGAATCATCAACAGACCCGATACAAGCGCGGCTTTCCATGCTTCAATTTCTCCTATTTTCTCGCGTAGCGAAATCAAAATAGGGATATTGCCCAACATATCAATGATGGCAAACAATGTGAAAGTGACAGTTAGGATGTGGTCGAAATTCATTCTTATAATGGTGAGTTGTCATTTTTTTTGTCATGCTGAACGCAGTAAAAGCATCTGAATAATCTTTAAATACAGATGTTTTCACTGCGTTCAGCAGGGCAAAAAAAATAACTGTGGTTTATTATTTCAAACGTGCTAAAATGGTTTGATTACCTTTTGATATTTCATCAATACTGACTAAAATTTCAGCGTCAAGCGGTAAAAAGACATCTACACGAGAGCCAAATTTGATGAAACCCATGTCTTTGCCTTGCCAAACTCGGTCGCCTTCTTTCACATAAGCCCGAATACGGCGTGCAACTGCTCCTGCGATTTGGCGGAACAAAACCTGATGTTTGCCACTATCAATGACCGTTGTAGTTCGCTCATTTTCAGTAGAACTTTTTGGATGCCACGCCACGAGGTATTTGCCTTCGTGGTAGCGGAAATACTTGACGATGCCACTAATTGGATTGCGGTTGACGTGGACATTGAGTGGCGACATGAAAATCGAGACTTGAATGCGGCGGTCGTGAAAATACTCGTCTTCATTGGTTTCTTCGATGACGACAATTTTGCCGTCGGCGGGTGCATAGACGAGTTGATTGTCTAAAAGCGGGATTTCACGCTTTGGATTTCTGAAAAATTGGACGACCAATACGAAAAAAACGAGTGATGCGAATAAGGTGAAACCCAAAACATAAGGGTTTGCTAACCACATAACGATGCCATTGATGACGGCTAAAACACAGAACACGCCACCAATCATTAAATAACCTTCTTTGTGAATACGTAACATAGAATCTTAATTGTCAATGATTTATACTAAATGGATAATGGATAGTTGATAATGGATAATTCAAAGAGTTGAAAATCAGTTTGTTACTACTATACTTTATAAACAAACCATTTTCAATTGAATATATATTGAAATAATTTATCGCTTTTAGCTTTAAAGTGCAAAAATACTTTAATTAAATGTCAGTTAGATAAGGAGTTGGTTTATTTTTCATTTTTACCAAATGAAAAAGGTGAATATCGTTCAGATATTCACCTTTTTAGCCTCCCATACCTCAGACGGGATATTCCAAAATTCCTATTTTTTGATTGCTAAAGCACGTTTATCGCGAAAATACTGAGGGGGTATTATTTTAACATCAGATACAAAAACACAAAAGGAATAGCAAAAATAAAGGCATCGAAACGGTCTAAAAAACCACCATGCCCTGGCATAAAAGTACCCGAATCTTTGACCCCTACGGAGCGTTTGAACATGCTTTCAACCAAGTCACCTAATGACCCAAATATAGCAACAATGCCACCTATGATAAGCCAATCTACAAGGGTTAATATGCCTAAAAATTGATGAATAAGGATACCCGTCAGTATGCACATGATACCGCCACCTATCGTTCCTTCCCATGTTTTTTTAGGCGAAATGCGTTCAAAAAGCAATGTTTTACCGATTCTTGAACCGATTATGTAAGCAAATGAGTCATTTGCCCATGTCAGGAAAAGAATACCAATGGCAATCTTAGGTGTATATAAATAACTTGAAAAAGTATCAAAGAAAAAGGTCTTCTGATATATTAAAAAGGGCATTCCAAAGGCGAAGGGAAAAACAGTATACATGATACCTAATAATGAAAAACCAACATGTGTGAAAGGTTTCTCACTTTTTTGAAAAAGCTCGAAAATGAGAAGTAAAAAGGGTGATATGACGAAGAGAATGATAGGCAAAAAAAGTATTTTATATGCTCCTAAATGCCTATCAAAGCCTATTTTCAAAGAATCCGTATTAAGGAAAACAATTCTCAAAAAAATAGGCGTTATCCATAAACTGCTGCCTATCAGTAAAGTAAATACTTTTCTTAATTTATTTTCATCCTTGATAAGCCTCAAGAACTCCCATAAGCAACCCATAGAAATGAGAAAAAACAAAACATAAAAACTGGCTTCATTCCAAAACATACCGATGAGCATCACTGCGCCAAAGAGAATTGCTGTCAAAGCCCGTCGTTGAAAATTGGTCATAATTGCTGTATTGTTGTATTGTTGGGATTGTTGTATTGTTAAATTGTTGGGATTGCTTTTAATAATACAACAATCCCAACAATACAACAAATCAATTTACTTTATTCGATGATAAGTTTACGCACACCCACACGTTTGTCGGTCGTCGTTACTTGGATGAAATAGATACCGCTATGGACGTTTTGAATTGTCAACTGAATAGTTTCGGCTTGAATTTGCATTTTTCGGTTGTCAATCACACGACCCATTAAATCCATGACGCGAATACTTTCGATTTTTTCGTCTGCTTCGATAGCGATATTGCCCGATACTGAGGGGTTCGGATAAATCTTAAATTCAGCTGGTGCAATGTCACTTGCAGCAGAAATGAGTGAACCGTTGCACAACCGACGTGCAGAAACAGGTGGCGCAGGGTCGCAATCGCAGGTATGCGAACCGAGGTTTTGGAATGATGGTGCAACGTTGTTATTCGTAAAAATCAACCAATCGGCATAACGAAACGTGTCTTGACGAGCATAAGCAACGATACCTGTCCCTTTTTTAACTTCCCGTTTACGAACAAGCGTTTTGTCCAAAGTTAAGTCACGACCCAACCAGTCCTTCCAAGATTTGCCCGTAATCATACCTGGGTCATTATAGACTCCGACCATATCTATCAAGTTGGATAAATTGGTGAGGTCTGGCTCACCTTTAAACAAACCAACGCCATCATTTCCATTAAAATACATCATTCTGTTCGTATTGTAAACAGGGTTTAGGAAACCATTGGCGCGGCATTTCAAATCTAAAAAGTCATTGTATTTTGTACCACGAAACGGTAAATTACCATTGGCTGCGTTAATTTGAACGCAAAACTGGACGCCGCCTGTTACGTTGTCAATCACTGGCGCACCTGCTGCGTCACGGCAAGTATCCCATTTTTCATAACCATCAAATAATGGATATTCTAAAGAAACGGCATATTGCGTTGTATCGCGTTTGTCTGAAGCAACAACGTATGTTTTGTAAGGTGCAATCGTCGCTCCAGTAGGGAAAGTTGTTGTGTACCACGATGTTGTACCATTGTCATTTCTTGATAAACGATAATTGGCTAAACTAATCGTCGCATTGGTAGGATTATAAATTTCGAGTGCTCGATTGTTGTATTTCCCGCACGCGTACTCTGAAATGATTAAGTCGGTGCATTGAGCTATAAGACTCGATCCCCCTAAAAACAGGGTAAAAAAAAGTAGTAATGATTTTTTCATGTATCTATTTTTAAAAAATTAAAGAAAAAAGGTTTGAAAATGATTCACACAAGTGAAAAGAACCTGTTATAGAAAATTTTTCGATTTGATGAAAGCGTTTGCTTAATTTTGCAGCAAAATTAGTCCAAAATTGGGTTAATTTGTAGGTTTCTGATTTACTAATTTATTAAATTTAATAAAGCGAACGAAAAATGGCCTATTAATACACTTAAATTCACCCATTCACACACATATATATATATTGAAACAACCGCTCGAACTCAACGACGACTTCACATTTGGTCTCGATACGCTTGAAAAAACAAAAAAAAACCTATTTATTACGGGTCGTGCTGGTACAGGTAAATCTACTTTACTGCACCTTTTCAAGAATACAACGCGCAAAAAATGCGTTGTCCTTGCGCCCACAGGCGTTGCTGCACTCAATGTACAAGGGCAGACTATTCACTCCTTTTTTGGTTTTCCTGCTAAGTTTTTTGGCACCGATGAAATCAAAAAACGGCGAGATGTGCGCTTATATAAAAAATTGGAAGTCTTGATTATTGATGAAATCTCTATGGTTCGAGCAGAAATGATAGACCATATTGACCGTTTTTTACGCATCAATCGAGACGATTTCCGACCTTTTGGCGGTGTGCAAGTGGTGTTTTTTGGCGATTTGTTTCAGTTACCGCCTATTGTTAGTACGCCTGAAGAGCAGCATTTTTTTCAAACCTACTACGAAACGCCTTATTTTTTCTCTGCAAAAGTGTTCAAAGCCCCCCCCTCAGTAATGTACGACAATTTTGAGATGGAAATGCTTGAATTGAAAAAGGTTTATCGCCAAGAGGCACGGCACTTTGTTCGATTGCTCGATGCGGTGCGTTTGGGTACGATTGACTACGACGATTTGGAGGACTTAAACGAGCGTGTTATTCAAAATTTTAAGGAAAAAGACTATTTCATTACGCTTTCAACCCGTAATGCCGTTGTTGATGAAATCAATAGCCGTGAATTACGGAATTTACCGATAGGTGAATATTCTTATACGGCTGAAATCAATGGTGCATTTGACCCAAAACAATATCCTACTGAGGGGGTGCTGCGGCTGAAATTGGGCGCGCAAGTCATGTTTATGAAAAATGACCCAAAGCGGGAATATGTCAATGGGACGATTGGTAAAGTCGTGAAATTAGCTGCTGATAATATCGTTGTGCAAGTCGAAGACCGAGACGGCATTATGAAAAATATTGAAGTTGAAAAACAGACGTGGGAAATCATGCGCTACACCCTTGCACCTGATGGTTCGGACATCAAAGCCGATGTTGTTGGCTCTTTCAAACAATATCCTTTGCGCCTCGCTTGGGCGATTACGATACACAAAGCGCAAGGTAAAACGTTTGATAAAGTCATCATTGACCTGTCGGGCGGTGCCTTTGAAGTTGGACAAACGTATGTGGCTTTGAGCCGTTGCCGTACATTAGATGGTATTGTTTTGAAATCAAAAATACAGCCTCGTGACATCAAAGTAGATGAACGGATTGTGGATTTTTATGAGCGGCAGTTTTGAAAAAAACAAACCCGTGAGACTCGTAAGCCTCGCGGGTTTTTATATTGAGCAAAACAAGTTTGCTAATTACTTCGTCACAACAAAACGACGAGACATGATACCGTCAGCCGTTAAAATTTGAGCAATGTATGTACCTGCTGGATAGTCACTGATATCTAAACGAATGTTCTGCTTAGACAGGTTATCAATGACTTGTTCTGACATGAAACGACCTTCAACGGACATAACGCGAATCGCAGCATCTGATTGTTTCGCCAAATCAACATTGATATTGACAAAATTGGCACCAACTGGGTTCGGATATACATCCATTTTGTTATCGGCTGACAACACATCATTTGTATTGACTCGGAAAGGTAAGATGTTGATACGGACAGAAGGGGTAATTGTACCACCGTCGCTACCACCATAACCTGTTGTTGACCAATCGCTATCCGTCGTTTTACCAATAACGATGGTATAGCGCGGTGCTTTGGTTGAATCCGTTACAAAACGCATAGCTGAATAATCATAAGAACCACGACTGAAACCGCAAGATAGATACAAAGGAGTTGCGGCTGGCGCAGGGGCATCAAATTCAACCATTGCTAAATAATTCACTGTATCCTTAGTTTGGAAAGACTTATTGGTTGTTAAATCCTTCATTTTGAAGAAGAACCACGATAAGGTTGTCGCTTGTGTCGCTGGTACTAAAGTATCTGCAACGGCGACAAGTGTCCTTTCAGTCGCTTGTACGACACCATCTGCATTTGCATCTTTCCATTCATAAACCGTTGCTGCTAAACTTCTACCTGCTGCTGCATTGGCATTTAGCACCACCGCAAGCGTAGAAATTTGTGTTGTTTTACCTTTTACAACACGGTAGTAGTTACCTACACGCCAAGATTTTGGCTCGGTTGCTGTCCAATAGCTATCCGCATTACGTGTTGGAGAGAACGCCGTAGCATTTTCTTTAACATAATTGAAACGACCGACACCTGTTACATTAAGCGATGACAATGTATCCGTCATATCCGTGACGACAAAAGCAAAACGGGCTGTATCATTTCCAGGATTTACGTCCACGAGTGAACTATCACCTCTTATTCGATAACTTCCAATATATACACCTGGTGTCAAACCCGATGTTGTAAATGCTTTAGGCAAAAGACGGTTTTCATAAGTCGTATCCGCTTTGAATGAAGTTGGATATTGAGCAGTTGTGTCCGAAAAGACTAAAGTACCTGTTGAACTCTGCCAGACTTTGACAATAAGTTTCGCATTTGTCATCGCCCTATTACCTGAATTAGAAACGTCTGCGAGGAAACGCATAGGTTCCATGTGCTCTTTAGGTGTATAAAGACTTGGTGGAATGGCATAAAAAGTACTCATTTTCATGTCGTAAAACTTGTAATCAAGCACTTTTACATCATCAACACACCAAAAGTAGAAATCGCCATCAAAAACAAATTTGACCATAAACTTGTTTGTGCCAACGCTACCTGTTAAGGTAACACGCATCAAAGTAGAGTCCGAGTTGGTTGCAACTACTGGGTTAAGTGTTGATGAGTTGACAGCAATCGTTGTATTTAAGTTAAAGTTAGATGACCAAGTCGTACCACTATCCACACTATATTGGATATAAACGGCACTTTGATATTGGCGGAAGTATTGGTTAAATTGAACAACAATATCCGTAACACCCGTGGCATCCATCACAGGAGATACCAATTCACCTTTATGAGGAGAAGGAGACTCACCTGCACCAAAATTGCCTGCTATACCTTTCGTGTCTAAAAAATCTGAATTAAAAATAGCACAACCATTCAAAGTAGAAGGCGACCCCAATGGTCTTGTACTTGTGTAATAGGCACCAGTCGGTACGGAATTGCGTTTCCACACCCAACGAGCACTGTCTTTTTTAGCAGGGTCAGCTGACGAAAGACCTCTCGTGATCCAGCCCTTGTGTCCTGTTGGTGCCGTTAAATTGCCCGTGCGAGACCAATAGATTTGACTTGAATCTGCAAACTGACTTGCTCTAATGGTAGCACTATCTGAAGCAATAGGCCATATCGTTTTTGGTGCTTGAGCATTTGTCACTGTAAAAAAACCGACAAGCAGTAGCGTAGCCACGAGGACTTTTGTAAAACTTTTTTTCATACTTAGATTGATTTTATGAATTTTAAAAAACTGAATTATATGTGCAAAGCTAACTAAATTTGGTTAGATTTTAAAAATGAAAAATTTTGTTTTACATAAAGTAGAATAATATGAATTTATAAAAAACTGAAAATCAGATTTTTAGCATCCAATAATGATTGTATTTTTTCGTAAAGATGACAATTGATAGAATCAAAAAAACATCTTTAAAACAGGCCCCTCAGTATTTTTTATAGTAACAATAAGTACACGGAACTTTCGAGTCCCGTGTACTTATTGTTCAAAAGAGGAAAGCCTTAGTCATTATTTAGCAACAATAAATCGCTTCGTCATTATACCGTCTTCAGTAATAATTTGAACAAAATAGGTACCCGCGACATAGCCTGACACTTGTAATTGAATGTTTTGTTTTTCAAATTTAGCCAAAACTTGCTCTGCAACTAATTTCCCGTCAACGGTCATGACCCTTAAAAGCGCATCACTGGTTTTCTCCAAAGCAACATCAATATTAAGATGAGCATTTTTACCCACAGGGTTTGGAGATATTTTCATTGTATTTTGCCCCCTTAGCACCGTTTGAGTACCTGTCAATTTGAATGGTAAAATATTCAATCGTACAACAGGTACGTAATCATCGTTAAAACCTCGAGCAGACCAAGGAGAATCAACAGTTTTACCTAAAACAAAACCAAAACGTTTCGACTTTATGGAATCGGTCAGGAATCGCATGGCAGTATAGTCATACATACCCGCATTAAATACCATTTGAATATTATTAGAGTCTGCCGTAGGATTCGTAACAGATGGCCCATCAAATTCTATAACCGCAATATAATCCTTTTTTGCCTTCGGGTAAAAATTACCATTTGTAATAATATCAACCATTTTGAAAACCAACCAAGTATTGGCATTGGCAACAGTAGCAGGAATCGCTTGTTCGGCTGCTGCGACTAAAGCTCTCTCCGTTGCATCAATAAAATCATCCCCATTTGCATTATTCCATTCGTAAATGGTCGCATGGATTGACCTGCCCGCAGCGGCTTTCGGATTAAGACGAGCGATAAGACTTGTTATAGTTGCTGGTTCGCTATTCACACGATAATAATTACCATAACGAACAGAGCGAGGTTCTGTAGCCGTCCAAAAAGCATCACCAACCCTATCGGTTAAAACGTTCAAATTCTCTTTTGTAAAATTTGATTTACCTACGCCCGCAACAACAACACTATTCGCATTGGTGGTATCAGAAACCCAAAATTGAAAACTGACGGTGTCATTGGTTGGATTAATATCCACTTTTGAACTATCTCCAATGACCCGATAACTGCCTATATATCTCCCTGCTTGTTGCAGAGAGGAAGGATATAAAGGCGTTGAAATGATTCGGTTTTCGTATGTTGTATCCAGCCCCATTGGTGAAGGATAGCTTGTATTCGACCCTGAATAGACCTGTACGCCATCTGAAGCACGCCAAACAGTCACTTGCAGTTTAGGGTTATTCATAGGCACTGACCCTAAATTTCTAATATCCGCCAAAAAGCGAATCGTATCTAATTGTTCTTTGGGTGTGTACAGATTTGGTGGTATGGCATAAAATTGATCCATTCGCACATTATAATATCTTTCATTTGTCAACTTGACATCATCTATTATCCAGAAATAATAACCTCGAAAAGTCCCACGAGGCCCCACACCATCAAAAACAAATTTTATCCTAAAGTTAGCTGTTCCAACACTGCCTGGTAAAGCCACTTTAACTTTAGTTGAATCTGTATTAGCCCGATTAAAAGAGTTATAGGTCTCATCCTGTAGCAATAAATCGTTATTTGGGAAAATTTTTACTACTCGTGACCAATTTGTACCGCCATCTGTTGAATATTGAAGATAGCACTCACTTTGAAATTTTCTAAAATACTGATTAAATTCTACAACGATATTAGAATATCCAGTCGCATTAATAATCGGTGAAATCAACTCTGCTGCATGTGGGGCAGGTGAAGCGCCCATACCGAGATTATCTAAGAAATCGGAGTTGAATATAGCACAACCATTCGATAATGAGGGCGATGCTAAAGCAAAACCCGTACCCCAAAAATTCCCTTTATCGCCTTTTCCATTCCGTGTCCAATCCCAATGCGTAGATGTTACTTTCGCTGGGTCGGCAGACGCAATGCCTTTTGAAGTCCAACCTTTGAAACCCGTAGGAGGATTGGGTGTTGCCGTTATTGATTTGAAAATCATGCTGGAATCCGCAAACTGACTTGCCTTGATTGTATTGGTATCTGTTGTAGGCCAGAATACTGTAATTTGAGCTGTAAGCTGCTCAAAATTCAAGAGCATCAGTGTAAATACTGATACTGAAGTGAAAATTGTTTTCATATTAAAATTGATTTTAAGAATTATATAAATGAATAATTAAACTCAACGCTAATGAAATTTGGTCTTTATTCAAAACTAAAAATCTGAATAATACAAAAGTAAAGATTTATAAATTTACAAATACGGAAAAAGCTTTTATTAACACTCAATAATTACTTTCGTTATCACAATACAACATTCAAGAGGATTTGAAGGGGGGTTCATGAGGCGTTCTAAATAGGGTAATTTGTCTGAAAATTGAAAATCGTTGAAGCTACTTTTGTCCAAAACTATACGTTCCTTTGCTCTTAAAAATACAATTAAACTATTGTCTATGAAATTTGCCGTCATTGATTTAGGCACAAATGGCTTTCGGCTTTACATCGCTGAAAGCACTCAAAAAGGTCAATTCCACATCATTCATCGCCAAACAGCAGAACTAAAATTGGCTTCGGAAGGCATTCATCACATTGGTCACGCACCTTTTAGACGTGGTATAGAAGCCATGAAAACCTTTTTAAATACTTTGCAAACCTTTGATATCCAACAGGTTCGCGCATTTGGCACAGCAGCTTTACGTTTGGCGGACAATGGTCAAGACTTCATCAAAAGCGTTCAAAATGAAACGGGTATATTTATAGAATTGATTTCAGGCGACCGCGAGGCAGAGTTGATACACAAAGGCATGAGCCTCGGCGTACCCCTCAGTAAAAAACCCGTTTTGATGGTAGATGTCGGTGGCGGCTCCGTGGAGTTTATCATTTGTAACGAAACGGAAGTCTTTTGGGCAAAAAGCTATAATGTTGGTGTCACTATATTGAAACAACGTTTTCATAAAGGCGACATCATTTTATCATCTGAAATTAAGGACATTGAGCAATTTTTAAACGATACTTGCACCGAACTAAAAGAAAAAGTCGCTGTATTCATACCCCAATACCCTGTTATTTCATGTGGCACTTTGGATTTCTTGGTCAAAATACAAAGCAAGAACAGCGAAATGCCTTTGCATTTTGATTTTTCAAAAAGTGAATTCTCAACCTTTTATCAGCAGCTGGCTTTTCTTTCTGAAAAAGAACTTTTCGCGATGCCCGAAGTACCTACTGAAAAAGTTGAAATGCTCGCCGTCAGTATGGTATTGATGGACTGGATTATGACACCGCTTTTGAATGCCGACAAACTTGTTGCATCGGGGCAATCCATGAAAGCAGGTATTTTATACGAAATGAGCATGGGTTTTTAAGGATAAAAGAAGGATAAAGGTATAGTAGACAAAAAATCAATGTTTATATTTTTTTT
>JANLQI010000390.1:0-8586 GCA_031367705.1 Saprospiraceae bacterium
CAGTGAAAACCAGTCGCATCAGTCCAATCAGTGGTCAAAAAAAACCAAATAAAACAAAACAACCTCACTCAAAATCTCCTTTTCTTAGAGAAATTAAACCTCAAAAAGCCCGAAACTTAAAAAAAAACAATATTGGCAGTGTTTTTGTCTTTTATATATAAAATATCCCCCCTTTAGAATTTATTTATATATTTTTCGACTTTTACCTTTTTGCGATATTGAATTTAACAAAACGATGTATTTGATTTTCCCTCAATGTATAGCAAGTTTCGGGAAAACAGAAATGACTGTTAATCATTGAGTTATATCGTATTTTGAAACCGATTTTTTTTTGAGCAACATCACTTTTTCGCTATGAGAAAAACCTCTACCGCTCTTCGGATGCTACTTTTGGTAGCGAGCATTGGATTCGTGGGCTTATGCAGCGCAACGGCTTTCACGTTTATTCGTTCATGGGTCACAAGTTCCGTGAATGGAACGGCTTACCTCGATTGCAACCGCGACGGCATTAAAGACAATTCTGAAATTGGTTTTGCCAATATGACGGTCACGTTGACGGGTCGTACAGGTGTCGGTGATACGGTGACGCTGACAACCACAACGGATGCTTCTGGGCAATACCAGTTTGTAGGTCTTGTGGCTGGTGCGTATGCCGTTCAGTTTGGCTTCCCTTCTGGCACTTCTGCACTCAGTTATTCACCTCAAAACACAGGTAGTCAAGTCAATGCTTTGGGTCGCACTGGCCCCCTCAGTATCAACGGCACGGATAACCTTACGGGTGTCAATGCAGGTGTCATTGACCAAACCGCTCCACGTATTCAGTTTACCAACCCAGCTATTGCCGCTTATACAAGTGGAGACACCGTTATCGTCGAGTGCGATAATTTGCCGATCATGGATGCCTCATGGGTGACAGTAACGGACAATTCAGGACGGTTTTTTGCTGCGACGTTTGCCGATTTGGATTCAATAACAGGCGTTTGTAGCCGTGATGGTTATCTCAAAATATTGCGATGCGTTTGGACGGCAAGTGATGTGTGCGGTAATACAAAACAAGCCGAATTATACATTAAAATCATTGATATCAAAGCACCAACGCTTGCAAATGTACCTGTAAACATAACAGTCAACACCGCTTCGGGTGAAGTTATTCCATCGGCTCCCTCAGTAACAGCGATGGACAACTGTATTAATACGAGTTTGACGGTCACATTTAACGAAACTGAAACCTTAAACGCTTGTGGAAAAATCATTACCCGCACATGGGCATCTGCCGATGATTGCGGTAATCGTGTTTCAAGGACTCAGACGATTACAGTTATTTCAGTGTCAGCGTGTTTGAATGGTGGTAGTCCGCCATCTGACACCTTTTATATTGGTTTGCCTGGTGGCAGCAGCCTTCAAACTTGCCTTGATTTGGGCGGTATTGGTCGTACAATTTCGAATGTTCAACATTGTGGTACAGGTGCGCAGCTTCTGTCCGTTTCACCTGTTAACGGAACGTGTATTGACGTGACGGTTACGACACCTTTATCGCAGGTTTCAACCGATACATTTTGTGCTTTAAATTGTACAACGACAGGTGAATGTCGGAACATGGTTTTGATTTTCAATAGTTCTGCCCGTTTTCCGCCTTGTAATGTTATCAGTTCAAGAAATTTAGCGACCATAAATACAGCGAATTGCGGTGACTTGGGCTGCTTCTGTTTGGCAGATCGGGTGGATATCAATACGTTAAGAAATGATTATACGATTACCGATAACAACGTCGCTTATTCGGGCGGTTATCGCGGTTGTAATTTTGATACCATTTATTCTTATACCTATTTTACAGTGCCAGATATGGGTACACGTGGCCCTTATCGCTTGGATTATTGGCAAATAAACGGCACGAATCGTTCCATAGCGTCATTCAACACGATTCAACAAATGGTGGATTCTATGAATATTTGGGACCCGATTGGTAACTGGCGCATTGACCCTGTTGTATTTGCCATTTCAGGTGGTTCGACCAGAAATACCTATGGTCAGATGAAAATTACACGTCTTGCAAATCGGGCTTATGGGTTTTTGGAACTCAATTTGGGTATTGTTTCTAATGGTATTCAAATGTGTGTGACGAGTGGTTTTCACAGTATAATGTTTAGAAACAATATTTCGGGCTGTTCTGATACGATAACTGTACGAGTCGCTTGCCCTGATTCAACCTCTGGTTTTAAACCCCATGCCGTTGATGATATAGCGACAACGACTAAAAATACACCTATTACAATCAATGTTTTGGCAAATGATACCTTGTTTGGTAGTCTGTCGAGACCCCTCAGTATAATAGGTGTTCCAAGACATGGAACGGCTTCTGTATCAAGCAATCAAATTGTTTATTCGCCTGCTTTAGATTTTTGTGGTGGAAAAGACACATTGCGCTATCAAATTTGCAATGCCAATGGCTGCGACACGGCAGATGTTTTCATAACCGTTAATTGTTCAACAACTGGTGGCACACGCCTTGTTGCTGTTGATGATCGCATTACAACCGCTAAAAATACAACCATTCGTTTCCGTCCGCTTAACAACGATACGATTGTCGGCACTTTGTTGGCACTGGGTGTTGTGACTGCTCCACGACATGGCAGCATTGGTTTTAGTGGAATAGATTCCTTGATTTATACACCTAATATTGGCTATTGTGGGTTGGATACTATGGAATATCGCATTTGTAATACGGCATTTATCTGTGATACGGCGAGTATTTTTATAACAGTTACTTGCGATACAACAATCAATAATCTTAAACCGATTGCTGTTGATGATGTCGTAACGACTCAAAAAAATACCACCATTACGGTCAATGTTATGGCAAATGACCAGCCGAACGGTGCTTTAACACGTCCTTTGCGTGTTATCAGCTTCCCAACTCATGGCTCTACGATTACACAAAACAACCAAGTCATTTATACACCTGACCCTGATTATTGCGGCAACGATTTCTTGGATTATGAAATTTGTAATGCCTTTGGATGTGATACAGCAAGGGTGAGTGTAACGGTGACATGCACAACAACAGGTGGTACTCGCCTTGTTGCTGTTGATGACCGTATTTCAACACCTAAAAATATCACTTATGGGTTCAAACCAACCCGTAACGATACCATCGTCGGTACATTAACGGAGTTGAGTTTGATAACAAATCCAAAACATGGTGGTCTCACTTTCTTTGGTTTAGATTCTTTGATTTTTAAACCTGATTACAACTATTGCGGTAACGATACTTTCGATTATCGTATATGTAATAATTTGGGTGCTTGTGATACAGGTCGAGTTTTTATTACTATAACGTGTGGCAACGATACCATAACAACAGCACGTCCGATTGCCGTTGATGATTTTGCACAACTGAAAAAAGGTCAAATGGTAACGGTCAATGTCATGGCGAATGATATAATGAACGGTGCTTTGACACGTATTGCGCTTGTTCAAAATACGAGAAATGGTGTTGGTGAATTGATTCGTAATCAAATAAAATATACACCTAATCCTAATTTCTGCGGCAGCAACGACACATTGAGTTATGAAATCTGTAATTCATTGGGTTGTGATACGGCTTTGGTGGTTTATGAAGTGAGTTGTGATACGTCAACGGCTTTGAGACCTGATGCCATTAACGATGTTGCCACAACTAAGAAAAATCAATCAGTCACCATCAGCGTGTTGAACAACGATATTTTGAACGGTGTACTAACGGGTCCTGTTCGGATTATCGGCACACCAAGACGTGGCAGCGCAACGGTAACGAATAATCAAATTAATTACACACCACAACTCAATTTCTGTGGCGGCAACGATACATTGAGATACGAAATTTGTAATGTAACAGGCTGCGATACAGCACGAGTTGTCATCACAATCACTTGCGATACAGTGACTCCGACACGTCTTGTGGCAGTTGATGACCGCATTACAACCCCTAAAAACACAACAATTCGCTTCAGACCAACCAACAATGACACCCTAATCGGAACACTTTTAGCTGTTGGCGTGGTGACAGCACCACGTCATGGCAGTATCGGTTTTTCAGGCACAGACTCCTTGATTTATACCCCAAATGTTAACTATTGTGGCTTAGATACGATGGAATATCGAATTTGTAACACGGATTTCACATGTGATACAGCGACAATATTTATTACAGTTACCTGCGATACAACGTCCACTTTGAAACCCGATGCGATTGATGATGTGGCTTCCACAAAGAAAAACCAATCGGTGACAATTGGGGTACTGAACAACGATGTTTTGAACGGTCCACTGACGGGGCCTGTACGGATAATCGGTACACCGAGACGGGGTACTGCAAGGGTATTAAATAATCAAATTATTTACACACCGAACCTAAATGTTTGTGGTGTCAATGACACATTGACCTATGAAATTTGTAATGCCATTGGTTGCGATACGGCAAAAGTCGTCGTGACGATAACTTGCGATGGTCTACCAGACTTACGCCCTATTGTTGCTGTTAATGACAATATTACTTTGGTGCAAAACACCTCGCTCACTTTCCGTCCAACGGTGAATGATACGATTCGCACAAAATTGATGGCTTTGTCAATCGTCACAATGCCACGAAATGGTAGTGTCAGTTTTAGCGGGTTAGATACCTTGATTTACAGACCCAATACAGGCTTTTGTGGTAAAGATACTTTCGAATACCGCATTTGCGACACATCATTTAACTGTTCTAATGCCTTCGTTTTCATCAATGTGTCGTGTGATAGTACGCCTTTATTGTTGCCAATAGCGGTCAATGATTTCGATTCAGTCCTTGTAAATAGATTGATAAACCTCAACATTTTGAGGAACGACACCTTAAATGGCAGCTTAACAGGGCCCCTCAGTATTATTACGCAACCGACCTTCGGAACGGTAACAGTGAATGGTGATGGAACAGTTACATACAAACCGTTTGCGGGTTTCTGTGGTGCTAATGATGTGTTTAGATATCGGATTTGTAATGCCAGGGGCTGCGATACAGCAACCGTAACGATAAAAGTCATTTGCGATTTAACAGTGCTTAATAAGTTGCCAGTTGCCGTGCCAGATGTGGTCACAACGACTAAAAATACGGCTATTCGCATCATTATCTTAGCAAATGATACCTTAAATGGGCGTTTAGACAGCATCAAAATCATCCGTTCACCCCTATTAGGAACGGCTATTTTGGGCAGCGATAATGTCATCACCTATACACCTGATTCTTGTGGGTTTACGGATCAATTGATTTACAGAATTTGTAATAAAAACGGTTGCGATACGGCATTAGTGACTATAAAAGTACCTTGTGATACGGTGTCTTTACGCAAACCCATTGCAAGAGATGATGTAGCGCAGACGTCTAAAAATCGTTCAATTTTGATAAGTGTGCTGAGCAATGACTCGCTTTTCTCAGCCAGTTTGACTTCTATTAATGTTTTCAGAAATCCTACACGGGGTATAGCATTGGTTGAAGGTAATCAAATACGGTATTTAACACAAACAGACTCCTGTGCATATCGGGATACATTCTCATACATCATTTGCACCATTGAAGGTTGTGATACAGCAGATGTTTTTGTCAATGTCTTTTGTAGTGAAGACAGCCTTTTGAAACCTGTTGCTGTTTTTGACACAGCTCGGACTAAAACAGAGCAACCGATAACGATAAACGTCACGCGTAACGATACTTTACGTGGTGCTGATACTTTCCGTATCACACGTATTCCGCAAAATGGTATTGCTGAGTTTGATTCTTTGAAAAGGATAGTTTACACACCCAGTCGCTCATTCTGTGGTAACGACACGCTGATCTATGAAATTTGTAACCGCAACGGCTGCGATACGGCTATTGTAACCATAAAAGTGGATTGTTTGCCGCCTGTTGCGGTTGATGATTCTGCGAAAACACGTTACAATCAGAATGTGACGATACCGATTGTCTTGAATGATACTTTGAACCGTGCGGATTCTATCACCATTATTACGTCCGCTAAAAAGGGTTTGGTGACCATTTTGATAGATAAAACGGCCACTTATACGCCAGACCTTAATTTCTGTGGCAAGGATTCATTCCAATACGTCTTGTGTAATCGTTTCGGTTGCGACTCGGCTTGGGTGCGCATTGATGTCAGTTGTGGTGATACATTGGTTATTTATAATGCCATTTCGCCTAATCAAGATGGTAAAAACGATGGTTTCTACCTACGAGGCATCGAAAACTATCCTGATAATGAAGTCGTTATCTTCAACCGATGGGGCAACGAAGTGTATCGTAAAAAAGGCTACCGCAACGACGAAGCTTGGCAAGGTACTTGGAATGGTAAGGTGTTACCCGATGGAACTTACTTCTATCAAATCTATCTCAACGACTCAACTGCAAAGAAATACACTGGCTATCTTCAGATTATGAAATAACGACGGACGAATTTTACAAACTTTACAATTCTTACAAACCTTACGAGCGCAGTGGTGAAAACCACTGCGCTATTTTTTATGCTAAAAAGTTGATTTTCAAACACTTCTGACAGAACCCAAGCCGCCATCAACGCCAAAAATCTGTCCTGTTATCCAACTCGCTTCATCGCCCATCAAGAAAGCTGCCATCGCCGCCACATCGTTTGCCGTTCCATATCGGCCAATCGGATGCCGCCTGTTTGAAGCCTCTTTTTTCTCATCGGTTGATAACAGGTTTTTAGCCAAAGGCGTATCCGTCAATGAAGGCGCAATTGCATTCACTCGAATCCGTTGCATCGCCCATTCTGCCGCCAATGCGCGAGTTAAGCCCTCCACAGCCCCTTTTGCGGCAGCAATAGACGCATGAAAACCCATGCCCGTTTGCACGGCAACTGTACTGAACAAGACGACACTTGCCGTTTCTGCTTTTTTAAGTTTCGGTAAAACGGCTTGTAAAACACCGACTGCACCCAGTAAATTGATGTTCAAATCCTGTTGGAAATCAGCCAGAGACAAGCGATGAAAAGGTTTCAAATTGATGCTGCCAGGACAATATGCCACACCATGAATGATATCAGGCAATGATGCAAAACACTGAAAATCATTACTTTGTGCATCGAAAACAAGGTGTGTTACTGATGGGGTATCGTTGTTATGCCGTGAAGCCGTATAGACGTTTGCACCTTTAGCAACCAATCTTTCCGCTAAACTTTTGCCAATACCTGAACTGGCTCCTACGATGAGGTAATTTTTATTTGTCATAAACAATCATTTTTTAGGACAAACAAAAAAAGGGCAATTGGGTTTTGAAAAAAATATTTTTACAAATTTTTACTCATTTTAAAATGATTAATACCCACCTCAACAAACATATCCCCTTCAACTTGATAATCTAATTTTTTATAAAAAGGAACAGCTACATCTCGCGCATTCAGTTCCATCATTTCATAGCCTTGCGCCCGAGCCACTTGTTCGCTTTTTCCTACCAATGCTCGCCCTATCCCTTTGCTTTGCACATCGCTATCAACAGCAACCTGCCGCATTTTCATCACCTTTTTTGTCTTCGGAGTCAGCACCAAGCACCCCCTCAGTATCCAAGCATCATCATAGGCTGCCAGATGAATATCGGTGTATTCCTTCGATAAATCCTCTGCCGAAAAATCTAATTTCAAGGGTAAACGCAGTATTTTGTAGCGTAAACTCACTGTTTCGTCGTATTCAGGTGTGGCAAATTCAATTTCTAAAATGTTCATAAAGTATTGATTTTTAATGTAATTGATGTTTTAATCTTATCGCTGCAAAACAACCTTCCGCATCACAAACCCATCTTCCGTTTTCAAGCCAATAAAATAAATGCCTGACGGCAAATTATCTGCTTGAAAACCAACCGTATAGCTACCCGCCATTTGCGTTTGTGTCACCAATTGTTTTATATTTCGACCATACAAATCATTGACAGTCAATTGAATAAAACTGTTTTTAGTAATCTCATAATGAATCTGAACCCCCTCAGTAAAAGGGTTAGGTGATACGTCCAATGTTAAATTATTAGAAGCAAAATCCTGTGTCGCTGTGCCAATAATAACAGCCGTATTGGAAGCCACACTCTCATTTTGAAATCGGTCAAGAGACGTGACTATATACGTGTAGCGCCGCCCCGTTTGCACATTGTCATCCGTAAAAGCAGTCGTATCAGTTGGCGTAATAAACCGAATCGCTCTGGCATCAGCCAAATTCACAGGCGCATAATCGTCAAAACGATAGATGACGAATTGGCGCACTTTATCCAATTCTTTCGTCGTTGCCGCGGGTTTTGTCCACGTCAATTTCACGTTTGTTGGGTTACGAATCGCTGTTAAACCCGTTGGTACTGAGGGGGGCAAACTATCACGCCATTTCATCGTCGGCAGCAGGGCAGGGTATTGGTATAAATTTGTCCGCAATGAATCCGTAAAACCAAGCAAATTGTTTTTCAAAGCCGTTGTATTGTAGTAAATACTGCCAAAAACGTTGGAATATTGCCGATTCAGCCGCAATTGCGTAGGCATTTGTGCCGCATTCCAATTCGCATCTGCATTGATTCTGTAAGCACCTTGACCG
>JANLQI010000431.1:0-2301 GCA_031367705.1 Saprospiraceae bacterium
AAAAAAATATAAAACCTATTTAATTTCCGTCTACTATACCTGAATCCTAGCTTTTCAATCTCTTTTTCAAATATCCTAAAGCCATGCCGTAAGCCTCTTTCGACAAAGCTTCGTCATATTTTGGATTGCTCGGATTGGCAAAGCCATGAACGCCATTAAAGATTTTGTAATCCAACTTTTTACCTGCGGTCTTCATATTGGCGGCAAATTCTTCAATAACTTCCTTTGAAATCCGTGTTTCAGTTGCAAATAAGCCTAAAACATCGCTATTTAATATTTTCAATTTTTCCAAATCTTTTTCAGGCATTCCATAATACATGACCGAACCAACAGTTTGTTTGCCACCTAAAAGAGCTGATTGCAAAGACAAACCACCGCCAAAACACCAACCGACATTAGCAATTTTAGCTTTTTTACCTGCGTACATAATACCGCCTTTCATAATGTTTTGAAGTCGTTCAGGTTTTGCACCTTGCATGAGTTTTCCAGCTTCTTTTGGGTCGCTACTCGATTGTCCATCGTACATATCTAAGGCTAAAACATTGACATCTTCGCCCAAATCGGTGTAAAAAACATCAGATTGGCGCATAATGTACTCATTCAATCCCCACCATTCTTGATAGACAAAAAGCCATTTTTTCGATTTTTTCTTAGCTTTTATGAGGTAGCCTTTGGCATCAACGCCATCGGGTGTTTTGAAAGTAATACTTTGCCCTTTGCCCTCATAGCTAAGCGGTAGTGGTGCTGGGTGTAATGCCTGAAATTCAGGGTCAAGGGCAAAAGCTGCCATGCCTTCAGGTTCAGGAACAGTGTGGCACATAGGCATTGCTGTCGGAGCGATAATATTTGGATTCGGCTTTTGAAAACTTCCAAATAAGCTAATAAGAATGGCGAAAAAGGTAATCGTTAGGTTGCTCATTGTTAAATGATTTTATTGATTATTGATGAAATCTGTTTCTATTCCTCACTCTTTTTACCACTTTGTTTGGCTTGGTTCAAGCGGTAGCTGAAAGTCAAATTGATTTGCCGTTTTCTACCTAAAAAATTACCAGACGTGTAAAAATTAGACCCCTCAGTAATAAAGCGGTTTCTGCGTGAGTTGAACAAATCGGAGACATTCAACGTGATTGTTCCTGTTCCTTTCAAAATGTCTTTGTTCATACCCAAGTCAACATAATATAAGGCTTTTCGTTCACCTTGTGGCGTTTTTTGTGGGGCTTCATAATTGCCACGTACTTGAAAATCAATGTTTTGTGGCAACGAAAACTTAGATGTATGCCGCACAAACCAACTATATGTATCGCTGGCGATATTTGTACCAATATTAGCCCCGTCAGTAATGGAACGGAAAAAATTGAAATTATTGTCCATTTTCCACCATTTTATTGGTGTATATTGGCTTGTAAATTCTGCACCAAACGCATCTTCAACTAAAAGGTTTTCAGGATATGTATTGGCAAAACCTAAATTGTCCACACGTCGAATGCTCTGAATTTTGTCAGCTGTATGCCGATAATAAAGCGAGGAGGACAATGTGCCTTTTTCAAAATACTTGATGTGACCCAACTCGAAGGCGTGTGAAAATTCTGGATTGAGCGCAGGGTTGCCTGAAAAATAGTTCCGATTGTCACTATAGGTCACGAAAGGGCTTAATTCATCATAAGTCGGACGCCGCACACGACGGCTATAGCTCAACTGTATGGCGTTTTCTTTAGGCAATTTATATGTAAAATGGGCACTGGGGAATAGATTGGCGTAATCACGTGGATGAACTTCATTTGTCTTTTGAAGCGTTGTTTTGGCATCCGTAATTTCACCGCGCAAACCAAATTGATAAGAGATATTGCCTTGTTTATTGCCCAAAATGGCATAAGCTGCGTGAATATTTTCATCATAAATGAAATAATTGTCCAAACCGGGCAATGTGAAAAATGCACCATTAGCACCTTGTTCAGTGGCAATATAGTCATTAATCATGCGTCGAAAACTGCTGCGTAAGCCTGTCTCAAACTTGCCTTCTTTACCTATTGGCTGAACATAATCTACTTGAAATAGGTATTGTTTTTCATATTCATCATTCAATGCTTTTTGCAATTTATTGCTGTTAATATTGGATGAACCATCTGCAAAAACGCTGGTTTGGGTGAAAACTTGGTCAGAACGTTCCCAATAATCCAAAAATCGAAAGTCGGCGACCAATTCTTGCTTTTTTTTGTCAAAGGTCTTTTTGTAACTCAAACCTGTTTCAGAATGTGGTTCATGCTCTTTTTCGTCTTGTTGACGCATCGTTATCGTTTTAAG
>JANLQI010000443.1:0-2614 GCA_031367705.1 Saprospiraceae bacterium
CCGATACCGCCTTGTGGTCCCAAATTAGGTTGTTCCCTATTTCCAGCAGCAATGTCTGCAATTTGTTCATCAGACCAACCTTGGACGAAACGCATATTTACGCCTGCCCGAAATGGGTTGTTGTACTGAGGGGTCGTGTCATTCGCTGATTTAGTAAATTGTGGTACACTTGGCGCAACGATATTTACAGATTTTGTAAGGCTATTAGTGCCGCAACGATTGCTGACGTTTAGTTTTATATTATAATTTCCTGATGTATAAAAAACCTTTGTTAAGTCTGGCACATTTGATGTAGTGCCATCTGAAAATGTCCATGTTAACGTATCAATATTGTTCGAAGACAGATTTTTAAGTATGACAGTTGGATTCTGAACAGCCAAACTAAAATTGGCGACGGGTGGTTTTTCAACAGAAATCAAGAGGGTTTGTCTTGTTATTTCTGCACCCGTTCCATCTTTGGCGACAATTTGCGCTGCGTAGTTACCTCGGGTGGTAAATGTTTTCACAAAAGATTTTGATGTTTCAGTAATGGTTTGATTGGGCGCAATTTGTATCGTCCAAGTGCGAGATACTGAGGGGGTCAAATCTTCAAAACTGATGGTGGAGCCTTCACAAATAATTTGTTGGGACAAGCGTATTTTCCTATCGGTTAGAAAAATAGGCGTTGCGGTTAAGGCAATGCTTTGTGGTGCAATGGCATCTAATTTTTGCGTTGCGGCAAAATCTAAATTACGCTTTATCAATAAGTCTGAACCAAAACTTGTTGGAAATGAATAAGTTGCGCTTGCAATTTCACTTTTATCAACCGTTGTTTTAGCCCACAGCGCATAAGTGAAAATGCCATTTGAATCACGCAAAGCTGCCCCTTCTATGTTTGGAGGCAAGTTCATTTGTTGGGTCCGAAGTGAGTCAAATACCTTTCCAAATAAAATTTGGGAGACTGTTTTGAAGGCTAAACCTTCGGCAGTCATCTCTGGACGTTTTTTGTTGGAATAGTGTATTTTTTTATACAAACCCATCAAATCGAACTCATAAGTGGCAGTTGTCGAATCTGTTTCTTCTGCTAATTTGAAAATATGTAATTGCCAAATATTATTCTTAATGCAATTGACCAAAACCTTAGGAATCCAGTTTTTCTGAGCATCTGAAGAGCCTATAAATTCGCCAAATTCTTTACGAGGAATATTAGATTCTGTAATAATGTATGTTTTTTTAGGATAGGTTTGACCATTGTAGCCATACTTTTTCAAAACATCTTCAAATTGACCTTTGAGTCGTTGCGGGTCGGCTGCGGCTGCGTCAGAATGACGTGAATAATCCCAATTTTGACGTGAATCGTTCCATTTTCTAAGCGCATCGTCGAAATGTGGGTATGCATGATAACCAATACCGTCGAAATAAGCACCGCCACCGCGTGGATACTGAGGGGTCACTTGTCCGCCATTTGGATTGTCGGTATTCCGCAAAATGGCATCGAGAAAAGACGGATAGCCCAACCCAGAAGTCATGACGTAGCAAGAAGGGTCAACCGATTTTACAATTTCGTAAGTGATACGCAGCAAACGAATGTAGTCAAAAACAGGCGCACGCAGCTTGTAATCGCACGGATTCGGATTGTTTTCCCACCAATTACCTGGCGCACTTCGATTGAGCCAGCCTTTTCCACCTGTGTAATCGAAGCCTGGTTCATTCCAAACTTCAAAAAACTTGACGAAATAATGGTACCTTTTAACGGTTTTCCAAATATAAAGCGCGTAATAGTTTGTATCATTGACGGGCGTACCGTTTTCGCCATTATCCCAAATCGGGGTGTACATATTCTTAAAAACTGTTGATTGATAATCTGGGCAGTAACGTGTTGGGTCACGATGTTCTTCCGACGGAAAGCCGACAATGAGCGTATTGTCTTTCAAACCCAACGAATCGTAGAGCATGAAAGCCGGAATACGGCTGTCATAGCCAAAAAGTTCTGCAAAATTTTCAAAAAATGCAGGTCGAATCGCCTTTGCAGATGCTCCAGAAATGCCGTCACGGTCACTACCAGCCGCAAGACGGGATAAGTCTTCGTCGCTGAATCCTCGATAAATATCGAAATTCACACCTGCTCGAAAGCCGCCTGTATAAGGTCGGACGATGTCATTAGCAGTATAATTTACTTGTGCCTGAGTTGTGGGGAGGATAAAAAATGAGGCAAAAAGCAAAAAACAAGTCGTAAGTTTAGCAATAATTTGTTCTCTCATTTGAAAAATAATATGGAAATGTTCACCGATTTTAAGTTCTCTTTTGCCCCAAAGTTAAAAGATAAAACTTTGATATTCAAATAGTTATTTTTATTATAAAGAATTTACTTTAATTAACTTACCCCTTTTAGTGTTTTTTAACACAAATGTCATTATCAATTATTATCATTTTTGACTATAAATCTAAACATTCAAATCTATGAATAAAGCAACGATTTTAATTATATCTCTTTGTTTTACTATGCCTTTAATCGCTCAAATTCCAAGTGATGCGAAGGTTTTTACACATACAAAATGGGAAATGGTGAAAGTTGCTAAGGGATTGAAATGGTATCATTACCATTTTTCTGAGAAACAACTTTTTCAATCCAATC
>JANLQI010000445.1:0-7082 GCA_031367705.1 Saprospiraceae bacterium
GTAATTCATTGATGTTATTATCTGAATCAACAAAAATATGTAGGCGATTCAAACCTGAAGCCGTTTCTTTTGGCATTGGCACACGCCAAGTGAAAGTGCTTTGATACTGAGGGGTCGGAATTCTCTTTTTTGACAATTCAATAAATGTATTGTTGGGCAACTGCTGCCGCAACAAAACCGTCATCGAGTCTTTTATAGCATATCCTATATTACTGACCGTAAAAGTCACTGCAAAACTGTCTAACTGAGCCGTCAAGGCAGAAGGCTCAAACTTTAAAGAAGTCGCATCAGGTAAAAAATCGGGTCCAGGTGCGGCAAAAACACGCAAAGCAGGGTCGCCTGTTATTTGAAACTCCTCTACGGCTGATTTTAGACCTAAATCATTTGTGACTGTCGTTTGGCCAAATTGACTCAAAGCTGATTTTGTAATATCGCCTATGCTTTCGTCATAGGAAGTAGTACCCATCTTGCTATAATAAACGCTTGCAAAGCGATTGAGCGAATTTAGAAAGGAAGAACCCGTCGTACCTGCAAAAACACTGATGCCTTTATCCTTATAAAATAGAAGATTTTCTGCAACTCCTTTTGATTGCTGATGACAATTTCCAGCTGAGCAACCTAAAGCAATAAACAAAGGGTATTTCCCCTTATTGTGCATATTATCGGGGTTATTGATATCAAAATCAAGCGTTGCCGCTGCTGAGTGCCCATAAAAACTAACCAACGATACGCCTTTATCTAACAAATTAAAAATTTGGTCATTCAAAGCTATTTGCACAGGGTCAAGGCTGGTTTTATAAAAAGTCGTGATATTCAATCCTGCTTTACTTGCTTGAAGTGTATCTCCAAAGTTTTTCATATATTCTTTGATAATCGGCCCTTCGTTGCCACCACCGCTTAGGTGCATCACATTCTTCATCCATTGACGATCAGCCAGAGTTTGAGGCGCATTTTTCAGCACACTCTCATGCTCTTTTACCTTATCCAAATATATTTTCATTTCAGAAGCCACACTCAGCGGAATACGTCCAACAGGCATAATCGGTATAATAGAACTGTCATTAGTCACAAACATCATATCACTCCCTGGATAGCCCCATGTCGGTACATCACTCATATCTGGAAAAGCGACGTTGTAGCGATTGGCATTAAACTCTTTGGCTTTGCCAACCAAAACAAGGTATTTTGGATTTGCCCAATTTTTCTTGATATAAAAAGAAAAATTGCGCAAACATAAGGCATGACGATTCACACCATAACCAAATTGGTCGTGTATCTGCTGCACATCTATCACTTTGGCTTTGAAACCGCCCCCCTCAGTAGAAGAGCGATAATTGGCATAGTCTTGAACATAGTTTTTGCCTGTGCCATCATTAAAAAACCGCGCATTAGCAACCATGATATAATCGCCGCCATCAGATTTCAAATCTACAAAAGTGGTGGGCGTGATAGTCGAAACGGTCGTCGTCGCATTACTCGCCACTAAGATTAATGTCCGTTCAGAAGTGGAAGATGGCAAGGCAACTTTTACCAATCCGCCTTCAAGTGTTGTAACAATTCTCACTTTATTGGTCACATCATACAATATAGGTGCTGTTGTACCTGCTAAAAAATTAGCAATTTCAAGGTATTTGACACCATCAGAAGCCGCTATCTTAAAGATAAACTGGTTTTTAGCTCCAAAATTGAATTGCCGCGCATATTGCAATGTCGCAACACCCAACGAATGATTGTCTGCCGCTTCATAACTACCGATAATTTGAATGGGCATATTTGCTTTGATTTGCCCTGCTGTTAGGTCGTATGTTTTAACCTTAAAAGTGTAGCCATAAGCGGTATCTTTTCCAACTGTTGTACCACTTACATTAATCGTTGTATAGTGATTTTTATAATTCCCTGTCCAACGCAAAGACAACTTTCCAACTTGTCCATCTGCCATAAATTGCGGATTAAGCGTAATCGTTCTACTATTTGCGAACTCTGTTCCATACCCTTCTCCCGTGTTCATTTCAGGTAAATACACCGAGCTACCGCCACTGATGTCGTAAGCAACTTCTCTATCAATGCCAATAAATTTCTCTTCATGCCAAAACCAAGCTTCCTTAGCCGGTAAATTTGTCAAACTGTTTGCAACTGTTTGAAAACGTTGGCTCGAAGGTGAGGTGCGCCATGTTAAAAAATAGACAGATGTATCATTGACAAGGTTATGCTCGGTGTTAAGCATATCGCTTTTCTGATTTTTATACATAAAGGCATCTAAATCACCTCGGTTTCTTTCACCAAAGAACTCGATATAGTCATTTGACCCTAAGGCCGCCTCGGTTGAGGTAAAAATCGGCACTTCTTGTCCCAACTTAAATAGTTGAAAGCGATTAGCCGTCACGGTACTGAGGGGTATGCCCGCAGTTTGCAACGCTGCTGCCGTCAACCGATAAATACCGTCTTGTGCGATGGGGATTTTGACATACGTTTGGGTGTAATCAATCCATTCATTGCCATAAAGTTTTTGGTTGCCAACAACCATCTGCGCTTGTGCGCCAAAATTGAGTCCAAAGAGGATTAATAAAAGGATATTGACTTTTATCATTGTCGTAAAAAGGGTTCTTTTAAGTAATTTATATTCTTCGTTGTTTCGGTTTCCTTTAGAACAAGCAAATTTAGGCCTTTTGTTTAGTAATTTTTTAATTTTAACATCTACATTTTTTTTCTTCCTATTCTTAAAATCACTATCGTTTACTAATTATTTCAAAATCTTCATCATAAATCATAAAAACCTACAAATCCTATCCTATTTTTGCACCCTATGGCTGCTCCAACTAACATACTCGATACGGCAATTGAATTCCTCACAGGCGTAGGTCCCATCAGAGGCGATATGCTCAAAAAGGAATTGCGGATATTCACTTACCGTGATTTGCTCTATCATTTCCCGTTTAGGTACATTGACAAAACCCGTTTCCACCGCATCGTTGACATAACTGAAGACTCTGACACCGTTCAGTTGAAAGGCATACTCAGGCGTATCGAACTGTTCGGAGAAGGGCGTGTTAAAAGGCTTGTCGGCACGTTCCGAGATGAAACGGGCAGCATTGAGTTGATTTGGTTTCAACAAATTCACTTTTTAGAACGGGCTTTAATTCCTGGTACGGAATACATTGTCTATGGAAAGGTCAATAGTTACAACGGACGTTTCTCGCTGCCACATCCTGAAATGGAAGTGGCAACGACAGAGGTTTTGAGCAAAGCACCGACCTTTGACCCCGTCTATCCGTCAACTGCCAAACTCGATTCGAAGAGTTTGGATGCCAAAGGGCAGCGCAAATTAATCAAAACGTTATTTGAAAAACTAAAACCACAAGACATTGGCGAAAACTTGCCCGACTATATCCTCCAAAAATTCAAACTACCCCCTCAGTATAAAGCCCTTTTGGACATTCATTTTCCTCAAAACAACATTGAGTTAGAGAACGCCCGCAACCGTTTGAAGTTTGAAGAACTGTTTTTCTTACAACTCAAACTGCTACAAGCCAAGAAGATTCGAAAAAACACAGTCAGAGGTCACTTTTTTGAACACGTCGGTAAGCTTTTCAATCAGTTTTATTCTGAAATACTGCCTTTTGAATTGACAAATGCGCAAAAACGGGTCATAAAAGAGATTCGACGTGACCTCGGCAGTCAGATACAAATGAATCGCTTGCTGCAAGGTGATGTCGGTTCAGGTAAAACTGTCGTGGCATTTATGTCCATGCTCATTGCCTTAGACAATGGCTATCAAGCGTGTATGATGGCTCCCACAGAGATATTGGCAAGGCAGCATTTTGAAGGCATTTCGGAGTATTGCGACAAAATGGGTATCGGCGTTGACTTCCTTAGTGGCTCTATCAAAGGTAAAAAACGTCAAGCGGTTCTCGACAAACTCGTTTCGGGAGAAACCCAAATATTGATTGGTACACACGCCATGTTTGAAGATTGGGTAGTGTTCAAAAACCTCGGTTTGTCCATCACCGACGAGCAACATCGCTTTGGTGTTGAGCAACGTGGGAGATTGTGGAAGAAGTCCAAGCCTTATCCACCTCATGTTTTGGTCATGTCTGCAACGCCGATACCACGTACATTGGCGATGACCTTGTATGGCGACCTCGATGTGTCCGTCATTGATGAATTGCCAAAAGGTCGGAAGCCTATCAAGACGGAACACCGCACTGACAACCACCGTCTGCGTGTCATTCAGTTTATGAAAGATGAAATCGAAAAAGGGCGGCAGATTTACGTCGTCTATCCATTGATAGAAGAGTCCGAAAAATTGGATTTACTCAACCTTATGGAAGGTTTCGAGTCGCTCAGTCGTGATTTTCCACCCCCTCAATATCAAATCGCTATTGTGCATGGCAAGATGCACGCCCGAGATAAAGAGTTCGAAATGCAGCGTTTCATCAAGCGCGAAGCGCAAATCATGGTCGCTACCACCGTCATCGAGGTCGGTGTCAATGTACCCAATGCCAGTGTCATGGTTATTGAGCATACCGAGCGTTTTGGTTTGTCGCAGCTCCATCAGTTGCGCGGACGTGTCGGTCGTGGGGGTGACCAATCGTATTGTATCTTGATGTCGAGCTTTAAATTGACTGCCGATGCGCGGGAACGCATCCAAACGATGGTACGCACCACCGACGGCTTCGAAATTGCTGAAGCTGACCTCAAACTGAGGGGCCCAGGCGACATCGAAGGCACTGCCCAAAGCGGTGTTTTGAACCTACACATCGCCGATTTAGCCAAAGACGGTAAGATTTTGCAAGTCGCCCGTCATACAGCCAATGAGATATTGGATAATGATGGCATATTGGAACGCCCTGAACATCAATGTCTTAAAACTTTTATGGCTTTTCAAGAGAAACAGATGAAGGTGTGGAGCAGAATTTCTTGATAATGGTGACAGGAATATCAATTCAAATTTATCATCATTAATCCAACTACAAAAACCGTTGTCGAATGGAAAAATTAAAGAAATATCAAAAAGCTGTTCTGCAAATACTCAACTACTACGCGGGTATCAAATCGCCCTTTATGCCTGACGTCGAAAATAAAGTCATCGCAGATACAAAAAGTCATAACTATCAATTACAACGCATTGGTTGGTATCAAAACAGCCATGTCCATTACACAGTTTTTCATTTTGAAATACGAAACAATAAAGTCTGTGTGCATGAAAACCGAACAGATGTCAATATTGATGCAGAATTAATTGATGCAGGTATAGCACCAAAAGATATTGTGTCTGGCTTAGACCATCCTTCTTTGTCCGTAACTAATGAAACCGCTTTTGCATAGTGCAATTATTAATGAAAAACCTAAAAACCACCGCCACATACTGAGGGGGAGGTTTTTAAGTTTTACAAAAACACCATCACTTCGTCTCTCGCCGCTTGTACAACAAATCACTTGAAGAACTACCCATACCACCTATAACACTGACATTAACAATGGATGAATGATACACCCAATTGAGTTTGTACAAGATGTTGAAACCGTCTATCATATTCTCCACTTCTATCGGTTTCGAGTCTTTATCCACCAATTCCCATTTAAAACCGTCGCCAATGTCGAAGGTAAATGACGAATACTTTCCCCATCTAATGTTATGCCGCACAAAAGCAAACTGAATATCGGGCATTGTGTCTAAGTTTATCAAAATTTGGTCTGTGCGGCTCCATTGTTTCCCTGTGACTTTCTCTGTACGGTGCAGAAATTGGGCAGAAACGGCTGTTGTTAATCCAAAAATTAAAGCGAGTGTCCAAATTTTTTTCATTGTTGTCAAGTTTTAAGTGATTAATGAGTGAGCGGATGACTTGAAGTCATCCGCTCACTTATGTTAATTGTTATTTTCAATACTCAAATTATAACAAAAGCTTTATTTATGTCCAAAATAAAGAGGCATTAACAAAAATTTAATGCTTAACTAAAACAAAATGAATCTTTTAATACATGCAGTATTGACAATACAATTATTTTAACTATATATTTGTCAAGCATTTAATCGTGCATTTTTATCATTTTTATTCATCCATTAAACCGCATCTGACCATGCCCAAAATCCTTCCGAATCGCAGCTCAAAGACGCTGCCTGCTGCCAATGTTGCAGCCATTAAAGCCGCTATCCAAACCCTCATTGACAACCTCGGCGACCGTGTTGTTATCACCGACGATGAGTACAACGCCTTAGCCAAATTGGGCGACATCTTGAAACCCATTTGTGATAAAGTCTTGGAGGTTGTTGAAGAAGAACCGAACTATCTTGAAGCCGAGCAACCACTCGAAGAGGTCTATAAAGACAAGACCTACAACGAGCAAATGACCGAGTTGCTCAAATTGCTTTACAATGTGGTCTTCATTTACGAGCGTGAGCAAGGTACTTCGGGCGCAGAATACCGCAACGGCATCGCTAATTTCGAAGGCAATGTTAAAGATAAAGTCAAAAAAGGCAGTAGCTCTGCCCAATTGACTTTGGACAAACTCAATCGCATTGACAGAGGTACGAAAGCGAGTGCCGCACCAACGGCAACAGCACCGACGGCTGCAGCGAAGTAAGTACCCCCCTCAGTAAAAAAGACCGTTTTGAAGCAGGGTGCTTTAAAACGGTCTTTTTTTGTTCCATAAACATCGCAAAATGTGACCCATACATCCCTTTTTGTGACCGATACACAAGCATTTTGCTTCTCTTACATCGCATTTTACGACCTTGACATCGCATTTTGCGACCTTTATGAACCAAAACATGACCATTGCCCCCCATTTTGCCATACATGTCTCCATTGCCGCCATCTTTAGATGGAGATTTTAATGGATTATATCTCTCAATTCTCCATCTAAAGATGGAGGCAATGGAGACCAGTGATGTGCAGATAGAGCTATTCATAATTATAGAGCCATTTCACAATCTCCATCTAAAGATGGAGGCAATGGAGACTTGTGAGAGACAATTAAAGGCGTGCTTTGCATCAATTCAAGCCAAACTTTTTAAATAAAATTAAAAAGTTCCCATTAATTCTTAAGTCTTTACTATTTTTACCCCTCAGTATTACATCATT
>JANLQI010000499.1:0-8992 GCA_031367705.1 Saprospiraceae bacterium
ATGTTTTTGTGTCACAACCGATGCAGCAGAAGTTGCTTTCAAGTATTTTGGTGTGCCAACAGAACAACTTAAAGTAACGACATTGGGCGTTGATACAGACATTTTTGCACCCAATAAAGACAATAGATTACGTGTTCGCAAACAATTTGAGGTTGAAGACGATGAGGTATTGTGCATCTATACAGGCAAGTTTTTAAAGTTGCGGCGCACCGATTTATTGGCAGATGCTGTCAAAAACCTAAGAGATAAAGGCTTGAAAATCAAAGCTTTATTTATTGGTGAAGGCGAAGATGGCGGTTTATTACAAAATACTGAGGGGGCTATTGTTTTACCCATGCAACCGCATTTAACATTGCCACAATACTATCAAGCGGCTGATATTGCCGTCTGGCCCTTCGGCGAGTCATCGAGTCAATTAGATGCTGTGGCAACAGGTTTGTGTCTTGTGATGGCAGACGCTTCGTCGACTTACGACCTTGTAGATTCTAAGATGGCGTACGACGAAACAGCTGCATACCGACCAAAAATCGTAAGTCGTTTTTGTAAAACTTATGAATTAGAAAGTTTAACTAAAAAGTTAAATGAGCTATTTGACCCCTCAGTACGTGAGATATTGAGTCGTCAAGGGAGAGAAGAAATTATAGAAAAATTTAGTTGGGATACCATTGCTAAAAATCGTTTAGAAGACTATAAAAACTAAAATACTGTGTATCAATATCTTGTAAATCTATACTATCGTTATATAAAAGGCTGGGGCTTTTTTGGCAACTATAAAACGTGGCAAGCCGCAGCAGCAGACTGTGAGGGCTATGATGATGCAGCCATTTTAGATAGTGTCGTAGCGGCAGCAAGAGCCGTAAAAAACGGAGAAGCCATCTATGAAAGAGATGGTTTTTTGTTCCATGAAAAGCAAGAAATAGAACATTTGACTTTTTGGTTAAATCGGGTTGTAGATGCTGATGAACGCTTAAGTGTATTGGATTTTGGCGGTTCGTTAGCCAGTTTGTATCATCAACACCGCAATTTTTTACGCCAATTTTTCGATATGAATTGGTGTGTCGTCGAGCAGCCTCATTTTGTTGGTATTGGAAAAAAAGAATTTGAATCAGATACTTTAAAATTTGAATACACCATTACAGAAGCTGTTGAAAAATATCAACCAATGTCGTTATTATGTCAAGTGTTTTACAATATTTGGAAAAACCATACGCTTGGCTTGATGAAGCAGTAAAACTAAAAATTCCGTATTTGTGGATTGACAGAACCCCGTTTTCTAATCGTCAAAACGATTGGATATTGAAACAAATTGTTGATCCGCGTGTTTACAAAGCGACATATCCTGCATATATTTTAAGCCTGCCGAAATTTAAAAAATATATGGCTGAGCATTATGAAATTGTGGCTGAATTCATGTCATCCGACAAAATAAATCAACAAGAGTGTCAGTTTTTAGGCTTTTTTATGAAACTAAAAAGTTAAACTAAAATTCAAATAAGTATCTCAGTGCTTTTAATAATTAAGTATAAAATATCTTACGAAACAATAAATGATAAATTTACAAATAACTGATTATCAATTGATTGCAAACTAAAATTCGATACTTTATTATTTCACCGTTCCTTAGATAGACTATTTTTCCTGCTCACTATTTCCATGACGTTAATTAAATATTTAGATGTTAAAGAATTATGTAAAAAAACAAACCTTCAATCCTGATATTTTAGGTGTGTTTATCAACCCGTTTTATTTTGCACGAAAATCATTATACGGTCATGTTTCGCGCATTGCATACCACATTAAAGGTGATGTTTTAGACGTGGGCTGCGGGAAAAAGCCATACAAACATTTGTTTCAAACAAATAAATACATCGGTATTGAAGTCGAACAAGAAGGGCATGACCACACGAACGAAGATGTTGATGTGTTTTATGACGGCAATCGCATTCCTTTTGACGATGCGACTTTTGATTCAGCGATTACAAGCCAAGTTTTAGAGCATGTTTTTACGCCTGATGCGTTTTTGACAGAAATAAATCGTGTTTTAAAACCCAATGGAAAATTGCTTTTGACCGTACCTTTTGTTTGGGATGAACACGAACAGCCTTATGATTATGCGCGTTATAGTTCTTTCGGTTTAAAATCTTTGTTGCAGAAAAACGGTTTTGAAGTGGAGATTCATATCAAAAGTTTGAACGATACACGTGTTATTTTTCAACTTATAAACGTCTATATTTTTAAGAAAACAATTATTCTGCGTCAGAATCCTGTAACAAATATTGTTGCGACCTTTTTTCTTAATTCTTGGGTTAATCTTTTAGGTTTAATTTTTGGGTCAATTTTGCCGAAGAATGACGACCTATATTTGGATAATATAATCATTGCAAAAAAACAATAACTATGCTCCATTTTTGCACCCTATTTGATTCTAATTATTCAGCACGCGGTTTGGTCACGTATGAATCATTAATGTCTGCTACTGATGGCGACACGCATCTTTACGTTTTTGCATTTGATGATAAATGCCATGACGTTTTAACAGCGATGCAATTGCCCAATTTGACTGTTATTTCCCTATCTGAATTTGAAGATGAACAACTTTTGGCTATCAAACCAACACGTTCAAGGGGCGAATATTGCTGGACTTGTACCAGTTCGACCATTTTATACTGTATCGAAAAGTACAATTTACCCCATTGTATATACATAGATGCGGATTTATATTTTTATCAAAACCCACAAGTTCTGATAGACGAAAAGCCGTTAGATTGCTCTGTTATCATTACAGAACATCGTTATACACCTGCATACGATAAGTCAAAATTGTCTGGAAAATATTGCGTTCAGTTTATGTATTTTGAAAATACTGAGGGGGGGCTAAAAGTCTTAAAATGGTGGCGAGACCGTTGTTTAGAATGGTGTTTCAATCGTTTTGAAGACGGTAAATTTGGCGACCAAAAATACCTCGATGATTGGACAACACGGTTTGAAGGTATCCATGTATTGCATCATTTAGGCGGTGGTTTAGCGCCTTGGAATGTTCAACAATTCGATTTTGTGGATTCAAAGCAAGACCTAAGGACATTTTTTGGTCAAGACATTCCAACATCAGTTTCAGAATCAAAAAACAATATTTGGGGTAACATAAAAGATTCATACACAAACCTTTATAATAATAAATTTTGGTTTCACAAACATCAAATCCAGTATTTCCCTGCGGTCTTTTTTCACTTTCACGGTGTAAAATTGTATGAAAATGGTGGTGCTGTTTATGGCCCCAAAATGTATATTTTGAACCGTCCTGTACGTTCCATTTTTTATGAACCCTATATCCAAAAACTAAAAGCAGCGCAACAAAATTTAATTAGCTTTGACCCCGATTTTGACAAAATTGGCTATCTAACATCAAAACAATTTCACGAAGACCGACGTAAAGGTTGGTGGGGTTTTGTGAAAACAAATGTGTTGAATCGCTTTTTAAAAACAGGTCTGAATTAACCCTTATTTTTTATTCATTAATAATCATTTTACTTTGGCTCATATCATAGAATTGCGTAATTTCTCTGACCCGCGTGGTGTACTCAATGTTGCCCAAAATCAGATTCCATTTGACATCAAACGCGTCTATTGGATTCATGGTGTACCTCCAGATGTTCGGCGTGGTGGGCATCGCCACCATCGTTCCTCACAAGCCTTGATTTGTATGGGTGGTAGTTGTACTATTTTCAATAATAATGGTCAAAAAGAAGAGAGTTTTGTCTTAGATGCACCACATAAAGTGCTGATTATTGAACCAACAGACTGGCATATCATGCACTCATTTTCTGAAAATGCAACGCTTTTAGTCTTAGCTTCTACACCTTATGATGTGACCGATTATATTGATACGCCTTATCCGAATACCAGTTTTTTGGTGGATTAGGTCCCCTCAGTAAAATTGAGTGAAATTTCATTTTTAACTAAAAAGTTAAATCAAAATGCGTCAAGTTGAATACGAAAATTTACATTTTCTGAATCGTCCATTTTTTGAAGACTACCGTGCTTCCTTCAACGATACCTTAGAGCGTGGTTGGTTTATTTTGGGCAAAAACGTCGAAACTTTTGAGCAACAATTTGCTGAATATCTCGGTGTCAAGTATGTCATTGGTGTCGCTTCAGGTTTAGATGCTTTGGAAATCCCTTTGAAATGTTGGGATTTTGAGCCATGTTCTGAAATCATCGTACCTTCAAATACCTATATCGCTACGGTCAATGCTGTTATAAATTGTGGTCATATCCCTGTGTTTGTCGAACCCGACATGAATACATACAATATTGATTGTCAACGTATTGAAGAAAAAATAACGCCTAAAACCAAAGCCATTATGCTCGTTCATCTTTATGGTCGTTCTTGCGATATGTCCGCAATTATGTCTCTTTGTGAAAAATATAATTTAGAACTGATTGAAGATTGCGCTCAATCACATGGCGCAACTTTCGATGGTAAAATGACGGGGACTTTTGGCGTTGGTGCGTTTAGTTTTTATCCAACAAAAAACTTAGGTGCTTTGGGTGATGCGGGTGCTATTGCGACTAATGATGAAAATTTGTATCGTAAAATCAAGGCTTGGCGCAACTACGGTTCTAATATAAAATACAAAAATGAGTACATTGGCGACAATTCAAGACTCGACGAAATACAAGCTGGCTTTTTGACTAAAAAGTTAAACCATTTAGACAATATCAATACACGCAAAAATGAAATGGCTCGTTATTATTTAGACAACCTAAACGCCAATTTCATTTTGCCTACAGTTGACGAGAAAAATTATAATGCCTATCATATTTTTCCGATTCGACACCCGAACCGTGATGCTTTGAAAGCCTATCTTTTAGAAAACGGCATAAAAACAGAGATTCACTATCCGACTGCGCCCTGTGACCAAATCAGCATTCAAGATTGGGCAAAACGTTCAGGGGTTTCTTTGAAAGATGAAGATTTTAAATTGGCGCGCCAGATTCATGCGACTGAATTGAGTTTGCCTATTTCTACAATTCATTCAGATGAAGATATTGCCTATGTTGTAGAGGTGATGAATAGGTTTTAATGGTGAATGGTGAATGGTGAATATTTTAAAAGTAAAAATACAAAAGTGACTTTCCTATGCGAATTATGAGTTTGATGGCCTTTATTTTTATTATGGAATCATCTGTTTTTGGACAAATGGCTGATTCGTGTTTGCTTGTGGGAACTTATGCTTTAAACAGAGTGGAAATGAGTCAATCCATTGATTCTAATAGTCGCACAATTCCAACATTGAGGTGGTCGCTCTATGAGCAATCTGGTTTGTCGGATACATTGAGGATAGGAGAAAGTTTTGAATTTACTCGTTCTGTCAATTTCTTAAAACATTTTGACCAAGTATTGACAGGACAATTTATTGTCAAACAAGACAGCCAATTTACAGTATTTGTTTCGTCCGGAACACTTTATACATTGCCACTTTTGAATATAGAATCATTGTCTCAAACTCAATTGGTGATTATAGAAAAGTTTAAAACACGATGGATGAGGCGGACGTTTAAGAAAGATGTTGACATCAAGCCTTAAATAAAACACTATATTTTATTGTCATTCTGAAAGCAGTGAAAGAATCTGATAATCAATCATTTAGATTCTTTCACTGTGTTCAGAATGACAAAAACTATCAAATAGCTGCTAAAATATTGCGCTCAATACGCCCTAAAATATCCTCTAAATCCGCTTTTACAAATGGCTTACCCGTTATTTTTTCATACAATTCAATATAACGTTCAGAAATTTCTGCGATAAAACTATCGGGCATAATGGGCATCAATTGACCTTCCAGACCTTGAAAACCATGCGCAATCAACCATTCTCTGACAAATTCCTTTGACAATTGGCGTTGTTTTTCTCCTTTGTTTTGGCGTTCAGCATACCCCTCAGTATAAAAGTAGCGCGACGAATCTGGCGTATGAATTTCGTCAATCACGACGATGCGACCATCTTCTGTTTTGCCAAATTCATATTTGGTATCTACCAAAATCAAACCCTGAGCAGCTGCCATTTCTGTACCTCTTTGAAAAAGCGCATGTGTTAAACGTTCTAATTCAACATAATCGGCTTCACTGACAATACCTTTGGCGAGAATATCCTCACGGCTGATGTCTTCATCATGCCCAACCGATTCTTTTGTTGTCGGTGTAATAATGGGCGAAGGCAGACGGTCATTTTCTTTCAAACCTTCAGGCAAAACCACACCACACAAAACGCGTCCGCCTTTCGCATAAACCCGTGCCGCATGACCTGCGAGATAGCCGCGTATGACCATTTCGACCTTAAAAGGTGTACAGGCATCTCCAATCGCTACATTTGGGTCGGGTGTAGCTGTCAACCAATTTGGGCAAATATCCTCCGTTGCGTTTAGGAAATGCGCTGCAATTTGGTTCAAAACTTGCCCTTTAAAGGGAATCGGCTTCGCTAACACATGGTCAAATGCCGAAATTCGGTCGCTGGCAACCATGATGAGTTTGTTGCCAACGGTATAGACATCACGGACTTTGCCCCGATAAAAAGCCGTTTGATTGGGCAACTGAAAATTCGTTTGCGCGAGAGCGTTCATATTTTTTTAATGGTGGATGGTGAATGATTATTATATTGAGCCGCAAAAGTAATAGACGAAACACGTACTTTAAAACATGAAATCTATGTTAAAGAAATTTTTATTTGTAATCCTTTGTTTTTCAACCCTTTCATGCCAAGAAAAGTCTGAAAAAGATTTTCAAACCTTTGCGACTAACTTTGTAAAAGAGTATGCAGTCCTTTTTCCAGACGAGACACCCCTCAGTGAAGGGAATGAAAAATTGGCTTATTTAGCACTGCCTACGCCAACTTATTTTGATTCGGTTAAACAATTTCATCAACGTTTTTCTGCTGAATTGAAGCATTTTGATAAAAACCCTGCGTTTCCATACAATAAAGAAGTGCAAAAAGTGGAAAACATCTTGAAAAATGTAAATGCCTACTTGTCTGAACATGAGCGAAACCCAATGTTTTTCAATGTATTGCCAGGCTTTAAACGCATATTTGAATCGAATTATGCTGCAGATGTTTTTCGCTTGCAAACGCTTTTCAATAAATTGGATCAAGTACCTGCGTTTTATGATGCCGCTAAAAATCAATTAGCCAAAGCTGACCGACCGCTAGCTGATGCAGCAGTAGAACAACAGATTCAAACCTATCTTTTTTTTGATGAAACGTTAACGGATTTTCTAAATAAAAAACAACTGATGACCCCTCAGTATTTGGCACGTATTGATGAAGCGAAATTGGCGGTCAAGGATTATGTGGCGTTTGTAGAGAGTTTTAGGGTAAGGGAAGATGAGTAGGTGTACGATGTACGATGATGGATGTACGATGTATGATGTACGATGTTGGATGCTGGATGCTGGATGTACGATGTACGAGCCGTAATGCTTTGATAATCAATTATTTGAATAAAGAAGATTCCCGTACATAGTACATCGTACATCGTACATCCAACATCGTACGCTAAGCATGTTCCAATACCAATGCCCCAACCGTTTCCATCACAACATTCAAACGCCCTGTGATGCCCTCCATGACCTCACGGGCTTCCACAACGACTGTTTTGTAGCCTTCTGCTTTAAAGGTGATGCTGTAAATGCCCGCAGCGAGTGGCGAAAACTCATAGCGACCTGCCTTATCGCAAACAACGGTGAGACCCAAAGAAGCAATTGTAACCGTTACATTACTGAGGGGGGCTTTTGTGACCGCGTCCGTGATTTTACCACTGAGTCCCGATGGTTTTGGCGCACGGACTTTGGACAGAATCCCAGTCCATGAGAACTTTTGAGCAATGTCCTTTTTTTTGATAAACACCAAAGGGCCATCTGTAATCACTTCCATTGCGCGCACTTTAAGGTCGTTATTGGCAATGATTTTAGCATCTGTATCTATGGGCGTTTCCGCGCTTTTCGTTTTCCAAGTTTGTTCTGCCGCTTTAAAGGAGGCTTGTTTAGCTTCAAGACGGGTCAAAAAAGAGGCAGGCATAAAACCTTTCGTCATCAAAACCTCTTTTCTGTTTTGAACAAAAGGCACCATTGCCGTTAACAGTCCAGAGATTTCCGCCCAACTGCCGCCGCTGACTTTTTCATAATACGTTTGACCCGCTTCCCCGTACATAGCATCGCGATTGACGGTATCGTCCTTAAATGCCGTCGTGCAGTAGCCTTTTAAGAGTTTAAAAAAATCGGAAGCGTCTTCCCTTTCTGCGACCAATTCTTTGCGCAAATCTTTGACAGGAGCTGTCCGCGCTTCGTGGTCAGGCAGGGCTTCAACAGCGTTGATGCGTGCCAAATTTTCGTTGATAAAAGCAGCCGTGTAATTGCTTTTGTAATCCGCAAATTCCGTCAAGTATTCTTGGCATTGCAGCCAGACAAAACGACAGGCTTTGTAAAGTTCCGCTTGGGAACAACTATAATTCGTTGCAACCATTTTTAGAATAATTTAAGAACATTATGAAATAAAATTGAAATTTACACGCCCGTTCTTGTCCTTACCGCTACCCTTCTTACACCTACCAACTACCATTCTTGTCCTTGCCGCCGCCGTTCTTACACTAACCGACTACCATTCTTGCGCTTGCTGCTGCCATTCTTGCACCTATCATCGTCGTTCTTATGCTTACGAGTTGTCGTTCTTGTGAAGCCCGACTGTCGTTCTTGTACATATCGCAGCCGTTCTTACATTTACCTGTTGTCGTTCTTGCGCTGGGCAATATCCGTTTTGCAGGGCATTTTGTACATCTTTGTAAATTTAAACGGTACTCAAATTCAAACTGTTACAAAGAGTTTCATTATTTTTTAAAAAATATTAATTTTTTTTTTTGAGGAATAGTTTTATCACTTTTAGCATGTCGCTTTTGTCATTCAGTAGGAAACTTTTTGCTTCAAAAAGCGGCAAAAAGTTTCC
>JANLQI010000503.1:0-48054 GCA_031367705.1 Saprospiraceae bacterium
CTAATGTCCAACTAACCAATAAGTTACAAAGAATAATGTCATCTGTATTTTTTAACTTTTCAAAAATAGGCAATGCTTTCAACGCCTGTTGCATGCCTTGTGCAGATTCTCCTTTCAATCTATAATAAACTGCTTGCCGCATCAGACAAAGGGCTTCTCCTTTTGGATAATTCAATTTTTTTGATAATTCAATCCCTTGATTGGTATAAATAAGGGTTGAATCCAACCTCCGTAAGGCATAGTAATAACCAATTTCCTGTAAAATTAAAACACGATTTGTATCTGCCCGACTGACCGTTAAAGTCAGATGTAAGCTGTCAATATTGACAATTTGACTTGATAAAGAACTTATTCGCTCTATAAAAAGGAGTGTAAAGATTAATATTTTCATTTTCATTTTGTTTGTAACAACTTGAAGCAAGCTTTGCTTTAAAGTCGTAGTGAGTAAATAGTCGTGTGTATTGAGACCTGTATATCATTGATTTTTAATCACTTAGCATCTATCTCATCACTAACTACTTTATACTCACTACTTAACTTGCATCAAGTTGTTTTTACCACAACCGCGTATATTTATAGCGCATTTTAAGCTTATTTTGAGAATCAAAAATCAACGTCGTTTGCGTCAGTTCGGTTATATTATTTTCCATTTGGCAATTTACGTTTGTAACTAAGGTGTTATTGATAATTTTGAAATTGCCCTTACAGTTACCCCAATCTTTTAATTCTTTCGTAAACTCGCATGTGTTTTTAAATTCTAAGATTTCATTAGTAGTCGCTTTAACCCAAGTAGTTTCAGTCTGAATAGTATTTTCAAAAGACCTATAAAAGGTTGTACCCGTTTCTGATAATTGCCATTTACCGATTATCAAGGTACTATAATCCGCCGTATTCGAGTTGTAACTCGGATTAATACTTTCGTTGTTTGTTTTTGTACAACTTAAAATGGTCAAAGAACAAAGGAATGAGAATAAATGTAATGTTTTCATTGTGACAAGTTTTTTAATGTGAAAAAATAACGTTTCATACGTTTTTATTTTAACACAAAATTAGAGAGCTCCCCCTCAGTAAAACATTACCCTAAAGTATGAATCTATCCACAAACGCTTATTTTTTATCCCCTTTTAAGGTGAATTTAACGATAATGACAAAACTACCACTATTGTCAAAAAGGGAATATCTGTTTAAAATCCTACTTTTGGGGGATAGAATAAAGGTTGAAAAGTGTTTTCCTTTGTGTTATTACAATTTTACCCGTAATTTACAACTACTTTATAGGATATTACAAGTGTTAGAAAACATACTTTTAAAACGTATTTATGAAATATGAAACCTATCCGTGTTGCTATCATCGAAGACCGCATTGAGTTTAGTCGGTCTTTACAAACCTTGCTGGAAACAGACAGCCGCTTTTTCTATGTCGCTACCTTTTCAAGAGCCGAAGAAGCGATTAAAAAACTGCCTTATGAACGCCCCGATGTGGTTTTGACGGACATCAATTTGCTCGGCTCACTGACGGGTATTGACGCTATGGCAGCTATCAAAACGGAGTATCCCAAAATCCTGTTTATGATGCTGACGGTTCTCGAAGATGATGATAAGATTTTTAAAGCATTAGAGGCGGGTGCAAGCGGTTATTTGCTCAAAGATGCGGGTTATTCTCGTATTTTAGATGCCATTATCGAACTCTACAATGGTGGCTCACCTATGACGGCGGGCATTGCGAGACGAGTCATTGAATCTTTCAAAAACACAAAGAAAAACACAACTTATACCTACGAACATTTACTAACAGAAAGAGAAAAAGAGATTTTGGAAGCCCTGTGTCACGGCAAAAAAGGTAAAGAAATTGCCAAAGATTTCTTTATTTCACTCGAAACAGTGAAATCGCATTGCCACAATATCTATGAAAAACTACACGTCAAAAGCCGCAACGAAATGCTGGTAAAGATTGGACGGTTGAGTTAAAGGAGTTATGAGTTATGAGTTATGAGTTATGAGTTATGAGTTATGAAAAAAGCGACTTTCTGTATAAGGAAAGCCGCTTTTTTCATAAATCATAACTCATAATTCATAACTCATACTTCATCATTCTAATTACAACCGATTTTGACGTTGGGGTATGACTTTTATCCGCATAAGAATCAATCGGAATTAAAGTATTCGCTTCTGGAAAATACGTCGCTACATCGCCTTGTGGAATATCAAAAGGCACAACGATAAACCGTTTTGCTTCACGCCGCACACCATTATAGTCTCCAAATAAATCTACTACATCGCCCGTTTTGACCCCCTCAGTCATCATGTCTTTTTCATTCATAAAAATGACGCGACGCTCGTTGAAAACCCCTCGATAACGATCGTCTAATCCATAAATAGTTGTGTTAAATTGGTCGTGGCTGCGAATCGTCATCATCATATATTCGCCTTTTTTCAAAGACCAATTGGCTGGTTGATTGACTGTAAATTGCGCCTTGCCTGTATCGGTTTTGAAGTCTTGTTCACGTGAGCCATTCGGCAAATAAAAGCCTTCGGGGCGACGAACTTGCGTGTTAAAATCTTTGAAATCAGGAATGACTTTTTCTATCAAATCGCGGATTAAATCGTAATTCCCAAGTAAATCAGCCCATTTTACCTTAGATTCTTGTCCTAAAGTGGCTTGTGCCAAATGGCAAACAATAGCCGTTTCGCTCAACAAATCCTTACCGCAAGGCTCTAAAACACCCTTAGACATCTGCACAACGCCCATCGAGTTTTCACACGTAACAAACTGTTCAATACCTGCTTGACGGTCAATTTCAGTACGTCCTAAACAAGGTAAAATAAGTGCTGTTTTGCCATGAATCAAATGACTACGATTGAGTTTTGTGGACACATGAACCGTCAAATCACAACGCCGCAAAGCCTCTGCCGTAAATTCTGTATCAGGTGTGGCGGATAAAAAATTGCCACCCATAGCAAAAAAAACTGTCGCTTTGCGGTCATACATCGCTCGAATCGCTGCAACTGTATCGAAGCCCTGTTCACGAGGCGGTTCAAAGCCAAATATTTTTTTCAAATTATCTAAAAATGCCTTTTTCGGTTTTTCCCAAATGCCCATTGTGCGGTCGCCTTGCACATTTGAATGTCCGCGTACAGGACAAGTACCTGCGCCAGGCTTCCCAATTGCCCCCCTCAGTAAAAGTAGGTTGACCAGTTCTTGGACATTGCCCACAGCGTTTTTATGTTGTGTCAAACCCATTGCCCAACAAATAATCATGTTTTTTCGGGCGCAAATCATATCTGCCGCTTCTCTGACGAGGCTTTCAGAAACACCACTTGATTTTACAAGTGCTTGAAAATCAGCATTTTTTAAATCTTCTAAAAATACATCAATGCCAGACGTTTTGTTTTTTATAAAATCCCAATCAAAAACGTCCCCTTCCCTATCCTCTTTCTCCAAAAGCAATAACATAATGGCTTTCAACAATGCCACATCGCCATTGATTTTAACTTGTAAAAATAAATCAGCCAATGATGTGCCGCCTGTCAGAATTTTACCTATGCTTTGTGGATTGACAAAATGTAAAAGCCCCGCTTCAGGCAATGGATTAATCGCAATGATTTTGCCCCCATTTTCTTTACATTTTTCAAGTGCAGACAACATACGCGGATGATTTGTACCCGGATTTTGACCCATTACAATCACTAAATCAGCTTTGTTAAAGTCGTCCAAAGTGACCGAACCCTTGCCAATACCCAAGGTATGCGTTAAACCTGTACCGCTTGACTCATGGCACATATTGGAACAATCGGGCATATTATTCGTCCCAAATTCACGTATAAACAATTGATACACAAAGGCTGCTTCGTTGCTGGTGCGTCCTGATGTATAAAAAATCGCTTCATTCGGACTCGCCAAACCATTGAGATGCATAGCAATTGTCGCATACGCATCTGCCCAACTAATCGGCTCGTAATTGTCCCCCCTCAGTATCATCGGCTCAGTCAAACGTCCGCTTTTACCGATTTCGTAATCCGACCATTTTGATAGTTCTTGAACAGTGTATTTTTTGAAAAAATCAGCATCCAAACGCTTATTCGTTGCTTCTTCTGCAATGGCTTTCATGCCATTTTCACAATATTCACCCAATTTTGAACGGTCGTCATCAGGGTCAGGCCAAGCACAACCTGGGCAGTCAAAACCACCTTTTTGATTGATCTTGAACATCGTTTTCACTGCGTCGCCTGTATTCATCCACTTAAAAGCATGTTGAACGGATGAAACGATGGCAGGAAAACCCACCGCTTTCAATGAGCGTTTGCCGATTTTTAAACCTGTGAAATGCTCAGGTGTGAGGGCTTCAGTGCCGTCGTTGACCGTTTTTTCAAGAACGATTATGTTTTGATTTTTTTTGTCCATTTTTAAAGAATAACTTTTTAGACCACTGATTGGACAAATACGACTGATTTACACTGATTTTTTTTCCTTACAGGATGACAATAAAAATCAGCGCGAATCAGTCGCATCAGTCAAATCAGTGGTCAAACTCAAACTTAAAATATTAAAAATCAATACGTTGTACACCCGAATATACATTAAAACGTCCATCGCGGAGAAACCCAATGAGCGTCATATTATTATCGTCTGCCAACTCAACGGCTAAACTGGAGGGTGCGCCAACGGCGGCAACGATTGGAATACCCGCCATCAATGCCTTTTGAACCAATTCAAAACTCACGCGTCCACTGACCAATAAAATATGGTTTTTCAAAGGTAAAAGTTCTTTTTGTAATGCCCAACCGATGAGTTTATCGAGCGCATTGTGTCGTCCAACATCTTCACAGACCTTTAATAGCACCCCATCCCTATCAAAAAGTCCAGATGCATGAATGCCACCTGTTGAATCAAAAACGGATTGTTCAGCTCTTAATTTTTGCGTAAGCCCCAATAATACGTTTTTTGAAACAATAGGTTTATCTGGATTCAACAAAAAACAGGATGTTGTTGAAACAGCTTCAAGAGAACTTTTACCACAAACACCACAACTTGAAGTCGTATAAAAATGCCGATTCAAACGCTCAAAATCGAAGACAATAGATTCATTTAAATCAATTAACAATTTATTCTCACTTAGAAATCGCATATTTACGACATCTTTTTTATTGGAAATGACCCCCTCAGTAAAAAGGAAGCCCAAAGCCAAATCTACATCGTGTTCAGGCGTTCGCATCGTAACGGCAATTGTTTGGCGTTGCCGTTTACTCGCTGAACCGTAGCCGATGAGAATTTCAAGTGGTTCTTCAGCAGCGAGGTTATCATCGCTCAAAATGACCCCCTCCCTATCAATACGCCAAATCGGTAGTGAGCGCATGTATTTTTTGATAACAGGTGTTGCCGTTAAATTAAATATTTTATCATTCATATTTCATCATTTCCTAATCGTTTGGCAAATATAAGGAAAAGGAAATTTTGAAGCCGTTTTCGTTGATTCGAGAACGGCTGTTTTTTGTTTTCAAGCATTATAAAACTCCTCTTCTTCCTCTTCAAAAAATGCTTTTACCATTTTTTTACGGTCAAATTCTTTTTCATTATTGGACAACCAGACTGTTGCAACACCATTGCCAATAAAATTTGTGATGGCACGGGCTTCTGACATAAAGCGGTCAACGCCAAGTAGCAAAGCCAAACCTTCTAATGGAATGACGTGAACAGCTTGTAATGTTGATGCCAAAACAACAAAACCGCTGCCTGTAACGCCCGCAGCACCTTTTGAAGTAACCATTAAAATACTAATAATAGTTAAGATTTGCTCACAACTTAAGTGAACGCCGTAGGCTTGTGCTAAAAATATCGTTGCCATCGAGAGGTAAATTGTCGTGCCATCGAGATTGAAAGAATAACCCGCAGGAACGACTAAACCGACAACGGGTTTTGAGCAACCCATGCGCTCCAATTTTTCCATCAAAGCTGGTAGGGCGGCTTCAGAACTCGATGTACCGAGCACGATGAGCAATTCTTCTTTGATGTATTTTAAAAAATCCCAAATTTTGATATTGTACATCCTTAAAATCAAACCCAAAACAACAAAAACGAAAACAGCCATCGTTGTATAAACCGTACCCATAAGCTTTGCTAAGGAAAAAAGGGCACCGATACCGAATTTGCCTATGGTAAATGCCATACCGCCAAATGCCCCAATCGGTGCCAAGTACATGACAACATGTAAGGCTTTGAATATGTATTTCGAGATTTTACTGAGGGGGTCTAAAACGACTTTTTTGCCTTCAAATTTACTCAAAACGCTGCCTAAAACGAGGGAAAACAAGAGGACTTGTATGGTCAAATTCTCTTTAAAAAAACTCCACCAACTGAAGGCTTCTGCGCCTTTAACGTACTTTGTTACATCAGCACCGACTGCTTTTGAGGTATCTACGCCTGAACCTGGTTGTATAATATAGGAAACGATAATGCCTACAATAAGGGCTAAGGTCGTAACAATTTCAAAGTAAATCAAGGCTTTTCCGCCTGTTTTGCCTACTTTTTTGAGGTCCCCCATAGCCGCAATACCGAGTGTAATGGTCAAAAAGATGATGGGATTGATGAACAATTTGACGATATTGATAAAACATTCACCCAATGTTTGCATTTCCATAGTGAACCACCAATCCTTAGATTTTGGAAACCAAATTTTTAAATCAACAGCCGTTTGTGGGTAAAAATGACCGAGTAGCGCACCCGCAGTGATAGCGGTGAGTACCCAAAAAGTGAGGTTGGTTAGGACTTTTTTCATCTTGTAATTTCGTTTTATTTATAAGTTTTTTATCAAAAAATAAACAAGGGGCAATAGAACAAGCGACAAGGGAATACTGATGCCTATCATTTGAGCCACTAAATTGGGATTCAAACCTTTGCGTATCGCCACAATGCCAATCGTATTCATCGAGCCTAAGGCAGTGCCGAGAATACTGACTTGAACGGCAACTCCTTGCTGTTTGAATATGCCGACGAAAATTAAGAAAATAATCAAAGGTGCAAGTATGAGTTTAAAAAATAAACCTAAAATAAGTGGTTTTGATTGGCGATTGAGTGCCGAAAAATTCATTTGTAAACCAATGGAAATCAATGCGACAACATTCAAAGTGCTGCCAATTTTGGCTAAAACATCGGCTAATACTGAGGGGTGTTGGTAGCCAGTTGATTTTAAAATTAAGGCTAAACAAAAGGCAGAAAAAGGTGGAAAAAGGAGCATGTCTTTGAGAATCCGTTGCCAATTGACTTTACCACCATTCGTTGCATAAGTGGAAACGGTGGCTATGCCGACGGTTGAACAAACTAAGAATGTACCGCTTTGCGACATCAAAATGCCCAATTTCAAGCCTTCTGCACCATATAATAATTCAAAAATAGGAAATCCAACAAAAGAAATACTACTGATACCTGCCACAACGATAAGCGCACCAACCGTTGAACGGTCGAAACCTGCCTGTTTTTTTATACCATTAAAAAATAAAAATGACGCACCAAAAACCAACCATGCGGACAAAATCGGCAAAGCTTCATCGGCGGTAAATTGGATATTGACGGTGTGCAACAAAGTCAATGCGGGTAATGGTACATTGATGATGAAGTTGTTCAACACGTTCGCCCCATTTTCTGGCATTGCTTTCAGACCCCTCAGTATGATGCCGATTAGGAGACAGATAATGAGTAAAAGGATGTTGGACATTTGAATGAAAAGTGAAAAACGAAAAGTGAAAAACGACAGAGTGATACTTAATTTTTCACTCTTCGTTTTTCACTTTTCATTTATTTAGAAGTTGACTGAACCACTGACATAATACGATGCACCATTAAAACCAAACTGATTGGCGTTGCGGGTGTAAGGTATTTGTCCATTTGAGTAGCCTGCAAAAGTTTTGGCGACTTTGTCGGGATATACGTCTGTGATGTTGTTTGCACCCAAAGTGAGGGCGATTTTTGATGTTACAGAATAAGTTAATGATAGGTCATGCAACATTTTTGCACCAAAATCTTGGCTGATATGCGGTTTGCCCGATGGTTTTTCCCAAGCCGTCACACCACCAAAATAAGAAGAACGCAAGCCAATATTGAATTTACCAACTTGATAACCCAATGACAAATGCGCTTTTTGGCGGGGTTGTGCGGTCTCAATCAAACTCAAACTGACGGTGTCAATGATTCTGATGGTCGTCGTAGCACCTACTGAAAGGGCGGCAGGTGTGTCTTTAATATTCGTCACTTTCGTTTCGTTGAGTGTCAAAGCCAAACTGGCGATAAAACGGCTTTTTTCATTGATAACGTGCTTGAAAGTTGTGACAAAATCAATGCCTTTGGTCGTCGTATTGATGTGGTTTGTGAAAAAACGAATTTCACTAATGCCAGGGAACAACGATTTTACGGCAGGAACTGAAGCCGCAATCATCCTTTCAGACACTACAATTCTATCTGAAATGTCTATTTGGTAAGCATCAAGGGTGAATAAAAATTTCTCACCCGCCTTTGCTGTTACACCAATATTGTAATTCCAAGAGTTCTCCGCCTTAGGTTTTTCGATGCCCAATTGTTCCAAACGTGCATCGCTATTCGGCAATTGTTTGGTTTGAATAATCGCACCCGCTTGAACGGTTGAGGTCGTTTGGCTCGAAAAAACCTGTTGCAATGATGGCGCACGGAAGCCTTTATTAAGAGAAGCCCGTAGAGAAAAATTGTCAGTCAATTTGAGACGAGTCGCCAATTTTCCAGAAACATTGCTGCCAAAATCGCTGTAATTTTCATAGCGCAAAGCCGTGGTTACGAGAAAACGGTCTGTTATATCACTTTCGATATCGGCATAAATCGCCACATTCGTCCGTTTTTCATTGGTAATATCGGCTGCTGCGATGCCCGGGCGACCACTCGAACCCGGTGCTTTGCCTTTTGTCGTTGCCAAAGGGCCAGCGAAATAGGATTCAGGACTGCCCGCACCCAATTTGAATTGGTCAACCCGTAACTGACTGCCGAAAGCAAAGTTAAAGGACTTTGTACCCCATAAATCTTTGTAATTTTTAGATAAATTGGCTTCTGTTGCGCTTTGTCCAAAAGAACTTCTACCGACATAGAAATCGGTTGGCGAAGCCGCACCCATCGAAGGATTTGTTGTATGATTTGCCCATAAATCCAAGTAATTGTAGCCATAGCCTGTACTAAAATCCATGTTCCAACCTTCTTTCAGTTCGCGTTTGATGCCAACAACTGTTGAATAATCCACTGTTTTACCTGGCAATTCAGGGGTGTAACCATCAGGATAAATTTCAGGTGTTGAGTTAGCATTTGTTGGATTCGCTATACGGAAAAAGCCATAAGCCAAGACATTTTTGGAAGAAGCACCACCAAAACTGTAAAAACTCCAACCATTACTGAGGGGTATGCCCATATTGTAAAAACCTTGATAAGCGGTATTTTGGTTGCTACCGTATTTTGTTACGTGGAAAGAATCGGTTGCGGGCCAAACAGCGCGTGCGATGCGTGTACTGTCGTCTTTGGCTCTTGTACTTGAATAAATACCTGTATAGGTGCCACCAGTAACGGGTTGCGGATTGTAAAAATCAGAGCGGTCAGTACCGTCAGCGTGTTGATAATGCAAAGTCATATTCAAAAAACTACCTTCTTTGCCGAGTTTAAAACCGTAGTTGAGCGCACCCATATAGGTCGCACCATCGCCTGCTTTCGTTGCGCCATATTGCGTTTTGAAAGTGCCTTTACCTACTGATTTGTTCAAGCCAATATTAACAATGCCTGCAATCGCATCTGAGCCATATTGTGCAGCTGCACCATCTCGTAAAACCTCGATGCGGTCAAGAGCCAAGGCAGGAATTGAGTTCATATCCGTCACAACCGTACCCAAACCAACCGTCACATTGAGATTCAATGCCGAAAATTGGTGGCGGCGTTTACCATTAACCAAAACCAAAACCTGGTCGGGCGACAAGCCGCGCAATGTTGCTGGGTCGGCATAGTTAGCCACGCCATTGATACCCGTTTTGGCAGAGTTAAAGGAAGGCGAATTGAATTGCACCATCTGTCCTAAATCCGTTTGACCCGTCAATTGCAGCTCTTTTGCACTCAAAACATCCACTGGAACAGGGCGGTCAACGTCAGTCCGTGGTTTACCACGTGAACCCACAACAGTGACTTCGCCAAGTGTTGCCAAGTCTTCTTTTAATACAATATTGAGCGATGTTGTCTCTTTTGTAACGGTAATTTCTTGTTTTATGTAACCAACAGAGGAAAACACTAAGACATTGCCCACTTCGGCATCAATGCTGAACTTACCGTCAAAGTCAGTTTGAGTACCTTTACTGGTCCCTTTAATCAAGACATTGATACTCGGCATCGGGTCACCCTTTTCATCTTTGACCGTACCTGTAATCGTTTGTGCCGTACTGTTTTTAATTGTAGGACGATTGTTGATGCTGCCGATACTGAGGGGTGCGATTTCTTCTTTTTTGATAGCGGCATTCAGCATAATTTGACCACCAATGACTTTGTAACCGATTTTCAAAGGCTTCAAAGTGGCATCTAAAACATCAGATAATTTTCTGTTATTGGCAGAAATAGATACTTTGCGATTGGCTTGAATAGCACGCGAACTGTAAACGAACTGCACATCGGCAGCGCGCTCAATTTGGGCGAGTGCATCGCGCAATTCGGCATTTTCAAGCCTAAGAGACACCGATTTATTCAAAATGTCTTGTGCCTTCGTACTGTTTGCAAATACACAAGTTGTCATTAGCACTGCGAAAGATAGTTGCGTAAGCGTCATTTTCATCAGCTTTATAAAGCTGTTTTTTAATTCTTGTTGTTCTTTTTTCATAAATTTACGACGTTTTGTTAATAGAAACTTGGTTAGAAGAAAATTTTGTTTTTTGACAAAACACAGACCTTTCCCAATCCTTCGCCAAAAGAGATTGGAATTGATAAAAATTTATCATTAAAAGGTTAAAATGAAGAGCCGTTGATGTGTCCGCATCAGCGGCTCTGTTTTTAGTGATAAGTGAAAAGTGAAAAATTTTTCACTTTTCACTTATCACTTATTCGCAGCCTTTTCCTGAAATCAAAATGCTTGTACCTTTGATTTCGTAAGCCGCATTTAAAGAAGCGCAAATCAAATCTAACTTAGTGTAAAGTGGTTGTTTTGTTAAGTCCGCAGTTAAAGGGCAGCTGTTGAGCGCATCGTTCGCCAAAACGATTTGAATGCCATAAGCTGCTTCTAATTGTTTGATAACGTCTGAAAGAGACGTTTCTTTAAAATTAAATTGTGGGGATTGTTGTTGTGTTTCCGTTACTTTTAGTAAGACAGGTTTTTCAACCAAACCTGTTACAAAATGTTCATCTTCAACGAAATAGGTGACTTTTAAATTCGGTGTAAGTACCACACCATCGTTTTCAGAAGGTTTCTGTGCGGTTGTTTTTTCTTTATAAACCGTCACTTTACCCGTTATTACTTCAACACCTATATTTTTTGACCCCTCAGTATTTTTGACCCAAAAAGACGTGCCAAGCACCCGCGTTACTATGTTTTTGGCATGGACAAAAAACGGGCGTTCTGGGTTTTTAGCAATATCAAAAAATGCCTCGCCTGTCAAAAAAACAACCCTTTCAGAGGGCGCAAAATGCTCGGGTAAACGGAGACGACTACCTGATTTCAGAATGATTTTTGAACCATCTTCCAAAGTCACTGACATCGGGTCAATGTTGTGGTTGATGATTTCTTTCATGCTGCTTGTAGCCGTCTCTTTGGTTAAAATATTGGTAAAAATATTGTTTTTACTCAACGTAAACCAAGTCATAGCGACAATACCGACAATAATTGCCGCTGCTGCCGCACGCCATACCCAAAAAGAAAATGGTCTTTCGTTTATTAGTTTGCGTGTGTTATTGCGTTTGTTTTCAGGTATTTTGCCAATAGTTTGTGCTTCTATTTTTGCCCACATCTTTTCTTCGACCCCCTCAGTATCGTCCCAATTCACAGACGTTTCTTCGCCAATGAGGTCGTAGAGTTGGTCAACGAGACGACGTTCTTCAACCGAACAATCGTCGTTTAAGTACCGACGTAGTAAATCCCTAAATTCTTTTCTATTCATTGTATTTTCGGATAATTATATGGTAAGTAAGGTGAAAAGCAAAACACCCTAAAGCGATGAGCGTTTTTTTTAAAATAATATTTTCAAAGAAAATTTAACAAAACACAAACAGCCATAAAATCCTTTAATTGCGTGCGCAAAACTTTCAAAGACTGGGAAATATGGTACTCAACTGATTTTTCGGATAGATTCATCCGTTCCGCAATTTCCTTACCGCTTAGGTTTTCAAAACGGCTTAAACGATAGGCTTCCCGTGTTTTTTCAGGCAGAGTTTCAAGGGCGTTTTCTAAGGCATTCATCAAATCTTGTACAAAAACAGCATTTTCAACCGTATTTTCACTTGACCCTTCGGCATACTGAGGGGGTAGTGACAAGGCAAATTTTTCGCGGGTCAGTTTCGATTCTATGTAGTTGAGGGTTTGATATTTGACAGAAACCATAAGATAGGATTCTAAATTTTGGACGGCTAACTGATGCCGACGTTCCCAAAGACTGATGAAAATATTTTGAGTGATTTCTTCCGACGCTTCTTTTGACCGTAACTTCTGTAAAGCCAAGCCAAAACACCGTTTGCCGTAGCGTTGGTAAATCGCTCGAAATGCTTGATTGTCGTCTGATTTCAATCGTTCTAAGAGTTCTTGGTCAGTAGGAAGCTGGTCAGTCATATTATCAAGTCTGCAATTTTATCAAAGTAAAAGTAGGAAAACCTTTGCAAGTATAGAGAATAATAAAACACTTAGTGAAGGGGGGCGTATTTAACAAGTCTTTAACTGACTTTAACGGTTACGTTATAAGAAGACGCACGTCTTAATAGTATAGATTGAGTGAAACGGTTTTTAAATTATTAATAATTTTGTTGAAAGCAACAAGCAAATAATTAAATCGTTGTAAATCAATACATTAAAAAGCAATAGTGCTTTTGAGCCGTAAAATAACCTTTTAATCGTTTGTCTTTATTTTTGGAAAGTACAACTATTAAACTGTAATTTTGTGGGAATTGAAAAAGCATATTTTTTACAAATCTGAAAATTAAATCATTTAATATGAAAACCTTAATCGTAATTTTCTCGCTTTTGATGCCATTATCTTTCGAACAACCGAATATCGCTGCTGTCACTAAGGCATTGGGTGAGGGCGATGTTGCGACTTTGAGCACTTACCTCGACACCTCAGTTGAGTTGACCATTTTGGCTTCTCAAAATGTGTATAACAAAGCACAAGCTGCGACTGTTTTGACCGACTTTTTTGCTAAAAACAAACCTCGTTCATTCAATGCAGTGCATCAAGGTTCGTCAAAAGGTTCTTCTTCTCACTATACAATTGGCGATTTGTCATCAACAACTGGCACTTACCGCGTTTATCTTTACTACAAATCAATAGGTGAAAAGCCTGTTATTCAAGAGATTCGTATTGAGAAATAATCATTTTTGAATAAATATACTGAGGGGTCTAAAATCAATGGGTTTTAGACCTCTCCCTATTTTAAGCCTATTCGTTGGGCTTAAAAAGACGGTGCTTGAGCGAATATTTGAGAATCAGGCTCTGCTCAACGATACTATCTGAAAAACTTGTTAGTTTTGCACCATGAAAAATATTCAAACCACACTGAAATGGGGAACCTTTGCCTTACTTTTTATTTTGTTCAACACTTCTTGTAACGACGAATTGAACCTAATTGAAACGGGCAAAGAAACACCGATTGTTTATGCCTTTTTGTCGCTAAACGATACGGCTACATATATACGTGTAGAACATGCCTTTGTAGATGCGACAAAACCGGCAGCCGACTTGGCAAAAATTGCCGATTCGCTTTATTATTCAAACATAACAGTGACTTTGGTGCGTGTGAAAAATAATGAACGGTTTGTTATGACACGTGTAGATGGCAATACTGAGGGGTATCGTCGCGACGATGGCATCTTTGCGAAATCGCCTAATTACTTGTATAAAGTGAAAAATGCGAACCTTGCGATGCAAGCTGATGAACAGTGGCGCATCATCATTCAGCGCAATGGGGATACAAAAATATTGGCGCAAGCGACAACGAAAGTGATAGGCAATTACAATATTTTTGCACCACAGGCAGGGGCTTCTTTGTTTTTGACGTATGACAACTCCTTTAATGTCAGTATTGAAACAACTGAAATAACGGCCAAATTTTATGATGTAAAAGTCATCATGAACTACGATGAAGTAATAGGAACGGTTCGGACACCTAAAAAAGCAGAGTGGCTTTTGGCAAGTGGCTCACCCAGACGAGGTACGGATATTCAGACCTCTTTTCGTAGAAATGCAAGGGATTTTTATACTTTTTTAGGCAATAACATACCCGTAAATGCCAATGCGACTCGTTATTTCAAAGATTTTGATGTTGAAGTAACAGGCGGTGGACAGGAGTTGATTGATTATGTCAATGTCGGCATTGCCAATATTGGGATTACAGGTTCGCAAGCAATTCCAACTTATACGAATGTGGAAAATGGGCTTGGGCTTTTTACCTCGCGCAATAAAACAGTGATAAAAGGTATGAAACTGAATGACCAATCTACGGAGTTGTTGAAAACAGGGGAGTTGACTAAGAATTTGAATTTTAGATAGGCGGCATCCCCCTCAATATCAAACAAAAAGCTCACTTCTCAGAAAGAAAAGTGAGCTTTTTTGTTTGATAGCATTGATTATCAAGGTGTTATAGCATTACTTATCTGACACTTTTTTTAATTCTTCAATAATCATTTTTATCTCGGGAACGGATAAACCAAAGACATTTGATAACAAATCAAAACTGTTGCCCCGTAAATAGGCTTCATAGACGGCTATTTTTTTTCCTTTCTCAATGCCTTGATAAATACCTTTTTCGATACCTTTTTCAAATCCTTTGTGGATAAATTCATCTATAATTGTCATAGCTTCGAATTTTTTATGATTGTCAGATTGAATAAATTCTGTGATAATCTCTTGTCGAGTAACACCCGAAATAAAATATTATTATTCCTGCCCCAAAGACGTTTTAACTTCACTAAACTTGCTCAATCCACATTGTAAGAAGGCTTTGTAGGTATCAACTTCGGGAGTATAAGCTGTTGGTGCATTCAAAACTTTTAAATCTGGCGATACCAATACATAAAACGGTTGCGAGTTTTTATTGAAAAAAGTGGCTTCTAAATCCGTCCACATCTCCCCCTCAGTATCTTTTAGCTTTCCGTCAAATTTTGAAGTATAAGGCGCATAAGGTGCTTTCAATTCATTTTTATCGTCGGTATAAAGCGAAATCAAGACATATTTATTACGTATCAGTTCCATAACGCCTGGTTTGTTCCACACGTTTTCTTCCATTTTACGGCAATTGGCGCAGTTCCAACCAGTAAAATCAAGTAAAATGGGCTTGTTTTGTCTTTTGGCTTCTGCCAAACCTTCGTTGAGGTCATGGAAACAAGGCAAGTTTAGTGGGCATTTTTGCGGATAAATATAACTGTAACCTGCAGGTGGCAAAATGCCGCTGCCCATTTCAGGCGTTTTGAAGGTTTCAGTCGTGGGATTGTAGCGGAAACCTAAGCCGAGATAGGCAGCTATCGCTAAAGATGCGACGACAATTGCACCGCGTGGGATAGAAAATTTTTTCTTTCCCACGTTTTTGAATTTTAAAATACCAGCATGATAGAGGGCTAAACCCAAGGCACAAAGTACCCAAATGGCTAAAAACGCTTCATAAGGTAGGAATTTCCACCCTTTGATGAGGTCTGCATTTGACAAAAATTTGAAAGCTAAAGCAACTTCGATGAATCCTAAAGTTACTTTCACATCGTCCATCCAACTGCCCGATTTAGGCAACGATTGTAACCAAGCGGGAAACAAAGCAAACAAGCCAAAAGGCAAAGCCAATGCTGTTGCAAAACCTAACATACCAATAGCGGGACCTGCTGAAAAACCTGTTGACGTCGCTGTTTGAACCAATAAAGTGCCGATAATTGGTCCTGTACAGCTAAAAGACACGAGGGCGAGGGTGAATGCCATGAAAAAAATGCCGACAAAACCGCCTTTGTTTGAAGCGGCATCAGCTTTATTTGTCCAACTTGAAGGCAGTGTAATTTCAAAATATCCAAAGAAAGAAACGGCAAAAACAAGGAAAAGTACGCCAAAACCGATGTTTACCCACGGATTTGTTGACAAACGATTCAAGGCATCAGAACCAAAAACGGTTGTGATCAACAAGCCCATTGATACATATAAAACGATGATACTTGCTGAATATAATAAGGCGTTTCGGATGCCCGTTGCACGGTCTTTTGAGCCTTTTGTAAAAAAACTTACTGTCAAAGGTATCATTGGAAAAACGCAAGGTGTTAACAAAGCGAGTAAACCACCACCAAAACCTAAAGCAAAAATCCACCACAAACTTGTTTGCGTTTCGTCGGCCGTTACGCCAACAGTCGTGCAGTCGTTGGTTTCGTTGGTTTTATCGAAAGAGAAAAGGCTGGGTTCGGTTAGGATATTGCTATTCGTGGGTGTTGGTGTTTGCACCATTGGTAACGACTCAACTTGTTCATTTCCAATGCCATTTGCTATATTAAAGGTGTATTTAACCTCCGTTGGGGGTAAACACATTTCGTTGTTACAGGCTTGAAATTCAAACGACCCGTTGATGGGTATGGTTAAGTCTTTGACCTTAACGCGTTGTGTAAAAGTAGCCGTTTCAGAAAAATCAACAACCGTCATGTTATTAAAAACGGGTTCTTTGTGCTGACGACGTTTAGGGCTTTCTTCTTTTACTTTACCTATTAATTCAATATTATCACTTTTATCAAACGTAAAACTTGTGGGTATTGGGCCATCACCTTTCAAAAATTGTGAGTAAATATGCCAACCTGGGTCAAGTTTTGCCTTGAAAATGAGGTCATATTCCGTTTCGGTGTTTTTTTTTGATTCAAAAGTCCATGTTACCGGTTTTTGAACGCCATTGGTTTGAGATGGTAAAGACGCTGTTGTTGTACCTGTTTTAGTAGGTTGTGGGATAGTCGTTGGGGTAGTTTGTGTAGGGTTTTGTACTGAGGGGGTCGGCACAGCAGCACCGCCACCACTTGCGCTTGAAGACATCGTTATTCTGTAAGAAAAATCTTGTTGATTGGGCGGTAGACATTTTTCATCGTCGCAGGTTTGCCATTCGACTGAGCCTTTGATGTCGGTTGAACCATTGATTTTGACACGTTGAATGAGTTTCACTTCGTCAGAAAACTTTGTGATATTCATTTCAAATATTTTGTCGAAGCCCGCTTTTTTATGGTCACTGACTTCCGCCGCCTTTCCGATGAGTTGATACTGAGGGGTCGGTTTGAAAGTCAATTCTGTTGGAACTGGACCATCGCCCACCAGAAATTGCGAATAAATGAACCATCCTTTATCCAATTTTGCAGTGGCAATGAGATCGTATTCTGTATCGTTGATTTTTTTTGATTCAAATGACCATTTTACGGGGTTGAGGATTTGGGCATGATTCACGCCGATAATGAAGAGAAGAGCTAAGATTGTACTGAAAATTTTTTTCATCTATTGAAATTGATATGGTCTGAATAAGTGGATCGTTAGGATATGTGTTTAAGGAAATGCAAAACTACAATTAGAAAACGGAAATGCAAAAGGCAGTTAATCGAATATCCGACTAACTGCCTTTTGAACGCCTTGAATGACGAAATATTTTATCACTTATTGAGCGGAACATCGAAATTCACCTTTTCAGGAGGCATACACATTTGCCCATTACAGGTCATAAATTCTAATTTTCCTTTGACAGAAGGCGTATTGCCTACAATTTTGACCTTTTGGACAAATTGGGTTTTACCTTCCAATTTGATAACAGTCATGTTGAAATTAGCATCAAAAGCTTCTTTTCTCTGACCAATTTCCAAAGGCTTACCATCAAGAATGATGTTTGGATTGAGTTCAAAATCAATTTTGGTTGGCACAGGCCCTTTTTTAGACATTTCCTGAGAATAAACATACCAACCGTCTTCGATGCTTGCGGTCAGAGTAACTTGATACTCTGTGTTTGATACTTTTGTGGCAGTAAAAGACCAATTTACAGGTTCTGCCATTTGAGCTTGAGTTGAGAAAGAAAAAAATAGTGTGAAGACGAATGCAGAAATCGCTTTTAGCATATTAATATTAATTTTTATTGTGTGTCCTAACGTTAAATTTAATGACTCTTGTTTTGCAAAAAGTGTTTTTCGATTTTTAATAAAACCCCAGTAAAGGGCAAAAAAAAGTGATAAAGAAACGCAAATGGTTTCTCTAAAATAAAATAAGGGAATTATCAAAAATTTAAAATTAAATTCTGAAAGCTTGGGTGAGATTACAAAGCTATGTAAAATGAGATAATTTGTACATCGCTTGCTTTGTTGTTGCCACAAAGGTCTAAAAATCTTTTTAAAACTCTACTACAAGCAGCAAGTTTTATTTATTTTTAGAAAAACGGAGAGAAATTGAGTGTATTGAAAGAAAAAGCCGTTCTGTTATCGGTCTTTCCATCGTTTTACTTCGAGATAAATTGTTTGTGCAGGCTTGGAAAAAGCAATTTTTGTTTCGTCGAATGTGGGCCGTCTCCACTTGACATTGAAATTATTCGATATGGCATAAGGCTCTACAGGAACACCCATATAGTTTTTGTTCAGTTCATGATTGTCGTCGATATCATGATAACAGGAAACGGCATAGAAACCATTGGGTATATTAAAATCAAAACGAAGTGATTTGTTATTGCCAACGGGTTTGTTTTGTGTATAGACATAACTTTTTTTCTCCAAAAAATTATCTTCAGAATTGTAAATAGCCACACGAATTGAGCCAGAAGAGTTGTCTATACCACTGACAATGACTGATAAAATGCCATTGCTTTTGTTAGGAAGTGTAAAGCCAAGGAATAAAAAGGGAATTAAAGTGCAGAATAATTTTTTAGTAAAAGTGCTTGTCATGGCTAAATTTTGTTTTTGAACGATTCTAAGTATCTATAAAATAGGTTATTGCTTTGAGCGACGTTTATGAAAACGCTAAAGAAGCCCTATCATTTTACATTTTTGCAAAAACTTTTGTTAAATGACATTTGAAGCCCCTTTTACCCTAATAAATAAAAAAGCGAAAGACTTGGTTTTCATGAAGCTCTATGAAAACCAAGTCTTTCGCTTTTTTACTGAGGGGGTTTGTAAAGTTAAGATATTCTAATATACCATCATTACATTTTTGTTTCACCATTGAGCTCACGCTCGATTTCTTCCATCAAAACATACTCTTTACTTTCTTCAATAGTCGGGATGATGGTTAGAAAACCATCAAGTTTCGCTATTTCGATGAGCTTCTTGACATAAGCATTGTTTAGATTTGTTAGGATGAAGCAACCTTCAGCGTCGTTCCAAAGTTGGTGTCCCAACAAAATAGCACTCAAACCTGATGAATCTACATATTTAACATCATTCATGTCAAAAATTAGATTGGGAATACCTTCATCACAAATAAAGCTAAATTGAGCTTTGAGCGAAGGCGCAAGTAGTGAGTTTAGGTTTTCGTCGTGCAACGAAAATATGGCAAATTTTTCTTGTTTATCTACTGAATATTTCATTTCAAAATTATGGTTAGAAGTGAATGGTAATAACGGTAATTGACTTATAAGTAGCAAATTTAGACAAAGGGTTTAGAAAGGGGAATGTTTTTCAACAAAATTTAACGTTATGTTGAATTTGGTATAGATTCCCCTTGATTTGAAAAGGAAAAGTAGTAAATTTGTTTCGTTTGAGAGGAATAATATTCTTTTTTGTTGTTAGCCGTTTTGGCGGCATATAATTTTAAAATATAGAGAGGAAACCAATTCTGTCAGAATTTATAACATTCAACATGACATTCTTTCCGAAATGTTAAATTATTATTCAAATGGCATCATTTTTTCAGATGAATTTTGATTAATTGTTTTTTTTCATACTTTCGCAGAAAAGTAAACATTGAAGCACAATTTTTATGATATGTTGTTCCCCCTCAGTATTTTTAACCTTGAGAGAACAAAACCTTGAACACCTTGTTTTAATTTGAAATTTACAACACATCACACGAAATAATAAAGATGAATAATAAAAAATTTTCGCCCCGTGTAAAACAAATACTTGCCAATAGCCGCAATGAAGCGGTACGGTTAGGTCACGATTATATCGGTGCTGAGCATCTTCTCCTGGGTCTTGTTATGGACAGAGATAGTTTGCCTGTGCGTGTTTTGAGTTCTTTAGAAGTTAATGTAGAAGATCTACGCTCTGCCATCGAACAAAACATTCAACGTTACAGCGGCCCCAGTTCCCACTTAAATGTAGGTAATATCAACTTGAACAGTCAAGCTGAAAAAATTCTGAAATTCACTGTTTTGGAAGCCCGAGACTCTAAAAACGACGAAGCGCAACCAGAACATTTAATGATGTCTATTTTGAAACAAAAAGAAAATTTGGCTTCTCGCATACTCAATCAGTTTTATGTGGACTACGAAACTTTCCGTCAGGAACAAGAGTATGTCCGCGCTGAACATGATTACGGTGCGCCCGAAATATTCAGCCAAGCTGCTGGTAGCGGTGACAGCGACGACCAGTTTGAAGATGAAGACACACGCTCTTTCCGCAAAGGCAATACGAAAAGCCGTACGCCTGTCCTTGATAATTTTGGACGTGACGTAACTAAACTTGCCGAAGAAGGTCGCCTTGACCCCATCATCGGACGTGAAGTTGAAATCGAACGTGTTTCTCAAATTTTGAGCCGTCGTAAAAAGAACAATCCGATTCTCATTGGTGAGCCTGGCGTTGGTAAAACAGCGATTGTTGAAGGTTTGGCTTTGCGGATTATTCAGAAAAAAGTCAGCCGTACTTTGTTCAACAAACGTGTGGTAATGCTCGATTTAGCGGCTTTGGTGGCTGGTACTAAGTATCGTGGTCAGTTCGAGGAGCGCATGAAAGCGATTATGAACGAGTTGGAAAAAAGCCGCGATGTCATTTTGTTTATTGACGAAATTCACACAATGGTCGGCGCGGGTGGTGCAACGGGTTCGCTCGATGCTTCCAATATTTTCAAACCCGCTTTGGCACGTGGCGAACTCCAATGTATCGGTGCTTCAACTTTAGATGAATATCGTCAATATATAGAGAAAGACGGTGCGCTTGACCGTCGATTCCAAAAAGTTCTAATTGAGCCGCCTTCCATTGAAGATACGATTCACATTCTCAACAATATTCGTTCAAAATACGAAGACTTCCACAATGTCACTTATGACCTCGATGCCATAAAAGCTTGTGTAATGCTTTCTGAACGGTATGTAACTGACCGTTTTTTGCCAGACAAAGCGATTGACGTGTTAGATGAAGTAGGTGCAAGGGTTCACTTGAAAAATATTCATGTGCCTAAACATATTGAAGAACTTGAAAAACGGATTGAAGCACTCAAAGAAGAGAAAAATCAAGCCGTTAAGAATCAACAATACGAACGTGCTGCCGATTTGCGCGACTTAGAAACAAAACTAAGCCGCCAACTCGAACAAGAAAAACAACAGTGGGAAGACGAATCGAAATCCATGCACTATCCAGTGACGGAAGACGATATTGCCGAAGTGGTTTCGATGATGACAGGTATTCCAGTCCGCAAAGTGAGTGAAGGAGAAAGTAAAAAACTCGCTAATATGGGCAATGACATGAAAAAAATGGTCATTGGTCAAGACGATGCGATTTCTAAAATTGCGAAAGCCATTCAGCGTAATCGCGTCGGTTTGAAAGACCCAATGAAGCCTGTTGGTACGTTCATTTTCTTAGGCCCTACGGGTGTTGGTAAAACGGAATTGGCAAAAGCCTTAGCCCGTTATATGTTCGATACACAGGATTCTTTGATACGTATAGATATGTCTGAATACATGGAGAAATTCAGTATTTCAAGGCTTATTGGTGCGCCTCCGGGGTATGTGGGTTATGAAGAAGGTGGTCAATTGACAGAAAAAGTACGTCGCAAGCCGTATTCTGTTATATTGTTAGATGAAATTGAAAAGGCGCATCCAGATGTTTATAACATTCTTTTGCAAGTTTTAGATGATGGACAATTGACCGATGGTTTGGGTCGCAAAGTGGATTTTAAAAACACTTTGATTATTATGACTTCAAACATTGGTGCGCGTCAACTCAAAGATTTTGGTCAAGGCGTTGGTTTTGCGACAAAAGCACGTCAAGAAGCGTCAGAAGATAATTCAAAAACGGTTATCCAAAGTGCTTTGAAAAAGACCTTCTCACCTGAGTTTTTGAACCGTATAGATGATGTTATTGTCTTTAATTCATTAGGCAAAGAGGAAATTTTCCAAATCATCAATTTGACATTAGCCAACGTGATGAAGCGTTTGGCGAATATGGGCTTCAGCATGATATTGAGCGATGAAGCTAAAGAATTCTTAGCAGAAAAAGGTTATGACCCACAATTTGGTGCAAGACCGTTGAATCGTGCTGTTCAGAAATACATCGAAGACCCACTCGCAGAGTTTATCCTCAACGAATCACCTGGCGAAGGCAGTCAGTTTGAAGCGGTGTTGAACGAAGAGAAAGATGGTTTGTTGATTACTTTGAAAGTAGAAGAAGTCGTCAAAGAGCAAGAATAACGTAACGCCAAATTCCATTTGGCAAAAAAGTAACGCCAAATTCCATTTGGCGCATAAAATAAAAAAGAGGTTGTCACTTAATTGAGGCAGCCTCTTTTCTTTTGCCAAATGCAATTTGGCGTTACTTTTTAAAATTTCTCTGAATAGAATTATATTCTTAAAAACAAGTTTTTATAAAAATAAAAATGCTTAAAAGGCGTATTTTTCAAGCTATAACTCTTAATTCCTAAACCCATACTCTGCCAAATAAGGTTTGATAATCGTATTTTATCAAAAATAATCACTACATTCTTAAAGAAAATTAAGAACTTTGTAGCCCTTCTTATAAAATGAGCAAATAGAAGCAAGAAATACTGAGGGGGGCATTTTATTCGACCAATAAATTATCAGTTAAAAATATGACAACACAACATATCGAAGCGGGCGAATTGCCTCGCGGACTATACACACCTCAACTCGAATCCGATGCCTGCGGAACGGGTTTTATTGCCAATTTGAATGGCACAGCATCTCATCAACTTGTCGAAGACGCACTCAAAATGCTCTCTTGTATGGAGCATCGGGGCGCATGTGGTTATGAAGCCAACACAGGTGACGGTGCGGGTATTATGATTCAAACGCCACATTTGTTTTTTCAGAAAAAAGCAAGGGAAAATGGCTTTGAATTGCCCGATTTTGGCGAATATGGTGTCGGTTGCGTCTTTTTTCCAGCCGATAAAAACCTACGGAATCAATGCCGTACTTTGCTCAATGACTATATTGATGAAATGGAATTCGACCTGCTCGGCTATCGGCTTGTGCCAATTGACGATGAATTATTAGGCGATTCGGCTATCAGTGTGCAGCCGCGTATGGAGCATGTTTTTGTCAAACCACGCCAAACACCGCCTGACCGTTATTGGCTCGAACGGCGTTTGTATGTGTTGCGTAAATATTCGACTCACCGTATTCATCAGACTTTTCCACAAACGCAAGACCAGTTTTACATTGCGTCTTTTTCTTATAAAACCGTTTTATACAAAGGGCAATTGACCACTTGGCAATTGCGCCCTTATTTTCCCGATTTGCACAGCGAGGATTTGACATCAGCAATTGCTGTTTTTCATTCACGTTTTTCGACGAATACAGTGCCGAAATGGAAACTCGCACAACCTTTTCGTTACATCGCGCACAATGGCGAGATAAATACCATTATGGGTAATGTGAATTGGTGGAAATCTAAGGAGTTTATCATGGAATCCACGCAATTCACGACTGATGAATTGGAAAAACTATTCCCTGTTTGCGGTCAAGCTTTGTCGGATTCAGCCAATTTTGACAATGTTTTGGAGTTTTTAGTCCTCAATGGTCGCTCTTTACCTCATGCTTTGATGATGATGATTCCAGAAGCATGGCAGCACGACGAGCAAATGGCTGAGTACAAAAAAGCCTTCTACGAATATCATGAAACCATGATGGAGCCGTGGGATGGTCCTGCGGGTATCTGTTTTTCTGACGGTATTTTGGTCGGTGCAACTTTGGACAGAAACGGTTTGCGCCCTTTGCGTTGGGTGTTGACAGATGATAATGTGTTGATAACGGCATCAGAAGCGGGTATTTTGGATATTCCACAAGAAAAAGTTGTCCGTAAAGGTCGTTTACAACCAGGTAAAATGTTGATTGCTGACCTTGACGAACACCGTATTATTGACGATGCAGAACTTAAAGGACGCATTTGTCAAAACCGTGATTATCAAAGTTGGTTGTCAAAACACAAATCAATGCTCAAAAACCTGCCTGATACTGAGGGGGTCGCTGAAGAAGATATTTTAACACAAGACGGACGTTTTTTAACTGAAAAACAACAACTTTTTGGTTTTACAAAAGAAGACTTGAAAGTTATCATTCAACCGATGTCAAAATCGGGCGAAGAACCCACTGGTTCGATGGGTGCAGATACGCCTTTGGCGATTTTGTCGCAACGGACACAACATTTAAGTTCTTATTTCAAACAATTATTTGCACAAGTCACCAATCCTCCGATTGACCCGATTCGTGAACGTGATGTGATGTCGCTTCATGTCAAATTAGGCGGTGGTGAAAATATATTGATTCCAACTGAAAGTTCCGCTCGTTTTATCGGTTTAGAACAACCTGTTTTGAAAAATTCGGAGTTGGCAAAACTTAAAAACATCAATTTACCGCATTATAAAGCGGAAACAATTGACATTACTTTCGATTGTGAAGGTGAAAAAGGACGACTTCAAGCAGCCGTTGAGCTAATTTGTAGCGCATCGGAACACGCTGTTCGTAATGGTGCCAACATTTTGATTTTGAGCGACCGTGAAGCGGATATTTTAAATGCACCGATTCCGTCACTTTTAGCGGCAGGTGCGGTGCATCATCACCTCGTCAAAAATGGTTTGCGCTCGATGTGTTCCATCATCATTGAAGCGGGTGACATTTGGGAAACGCATCATTTTGCGACCTTGATTGGTTACGGTGTTCAAGCCGTTAACCCTTACATGGCGTTTTCGACCATCAAAAACATCGTGAATACTGAGGGGGTCGCTGAACACAATGGACATTCGGTTGAATATGCGATTGAAAAATACATCAAAGCCATCGGCAAAGGTTTGTTGAAAGTGATGTCAAAAATTGGTATTTCGACGCTTCAAAGTTATGCAGGCGCACAGATTTTTGAGATTCTCGGATTGAACAGAACGGTTGTTGATAAGTGTTTCACTAAATCTGTTTCTCGAATCGAAGGCATTGGTTTTGACGGTATTGCGGAGGAGGTTTTGACACGTCATCGTGTTGCTTACATAGATACGCCGCTTGGTTTGACAAAATCCCTTGAAGAAGGCGGTGTTTATCAATGGAAACGTCGGGGTGAAGCGCATACTTTGAATCCAAATACGATTCACTTATTGCAATATTCAACGTCAACAGGTAACTATAATACGTTCAAAAAATACTCAAAACTCATTGACGAGCAGGACAAACAGGCGATGACACTGAGGGGTCTGATGGCGTTCCGTAAAGGCACACCGATTCCGATTGAAGATGTTGAACCCGTAGAAAATATTTTGAAACGTTTCGCAACAGGTGCCATGTCGTTTGGCTCAATTTCGCACGAAGCACATTCGACTTTGGCAATTGCCATGAATCGTATGGGCGGACGCTCGAACTCGGGTGAAGGTGGTGAGGACGAAATGCGCTACGACATCAAGGAAAACGGCGATTGGGAACGCTCTGCCATCAAGCAGGTCGCTTCAGGTCGCTTCGGTGTCACGAGTTACTATTTGAGTCAAGCCGATGAGTTACAAATCAAAATGGCACAAGGCGCAAAGCCAGGCGAAGGCGGTCAGTTGCCAGGACATAAAGTTGATGATTGGATTGGACGCGTGCGGCACTCAACACCGGGCGTAGGCTTGATTTCGCCACCGCCACATCATGATATTTACTCCATCGAAGACTTAGCCCAATTGATTTTTGACCTTAAAAATGCCAATCGCAAAGCCGATATCAATGTCAAATTGGTTTCAAAAGCAGGTGTCGGCATCATTGCGTCAGGTGTTGCGAAAGCAAAAGCGGATAAAATTTTGATTGCAGGCTATGACGGTGGAACGGGTGCGTCACCCCTCAGTAGTATCCGGCATGCAGGGCTTCCATGGGAGTTGGGTTTGGCTGAAACGCATCAAGTTTTGGTCAAAAACAAACTACGTGACCGTGTGATTGTCCAAACGGATGGTCAGTTGCGGACAGGTCGTGATGTGGCTATTGCAACGATGTTAGGCGCAGAAGAATGGGGTATTGCCACGGCAGCACTCATCGTTGAAGGCTGTATTATGATGCGTAAATGTCACCTCAATACTTGCCCTGTTGGTATCGCTACGCAAGACCCTGAATTGCGTAAACGCTTCACGGGCAATCCAGAACACGTTATCAATTTCTTTACTTTTATCGCACAAGAGTTGCGTGAAATCATGGCAGAATTGGGCTTCCGTACCATCAACGATATGGTCGGCAAAGTGGAAATGTTGAAATTCAGAAAAGACGTGGGACATTGGAAATACAAATCGGTTGACTTATCGCCTATCCTCTACAAAGAGCCTGCCGATGAGTCGGTTGGTCAATTCAGAACGGTGGTACAAGACCACGTTATAGAAGATGTTTTGGATAGAAAATTGATTAAAAAAGCGATGAATACGCTCGAAACGGGCAAACAATACGCTTCTGCGGTCACTATCAAAAATACAGACCGTGCCGTTGGTGCAATGTTGAGTTATGAAATTTCAAAAATTTACAAAGGCGCAGGCTTGCCAGATGGCACATTGGTATATCGTTTCAATGGTTCAGCAGGACAGTCTTTTGGTGTGTTTTTGGCAAAAGGCGTCACTTTTATACTGAGGGGTGAAGCCAATGACTATTTTGGCAAAGGTTTGTCAGGTGGTAAATTGGTTGTTGCACCCGATGAAAAAGCGACTTTTGACCCGTCTGAAAACAGCATCATCGGCAACGTGGCACTTTATGGGGCTACGGGCGGCGAGGCTTATATCAAAGGCATGGCAGGTGAGCGTTTTGCCGTCAGAAATTCAGGTGCAAAAGCCGTTGTTGAAGGCGTTGGCGACCACGGTTGCGAATACATGACAGGCGGTTTAGCGGTCGTTTTGGGTTCAACAGGGCGCAATTTTGGGGCAGGTATGTCAGGCGGCATCGCTTATGTCTATGACCCGAACCAAAAATTCCCTGCCAATTTCAACAACGATATGGCAGATATGGAAGGCATGGAAACAGATGATTTCGATAATGTTCACAACCTCATTCGCGAGCATTTCCGTTACACAGACAGTCAAAAAGCCTTAACGATTTTGAACGATTGGGATACTTTGAAAAAGCATTTCGTCAAAGTCATGCCGCGTGATTACAAAGCGGTTTTGGCAGCGAAAAAAGAAAAAGAGTCTCTTGTAGCCGCTTGATTTTCAAATACTTAGTGATATAGAAACAAAAAAGCACCGCCTTACTGAGGGGGTGCTTTTTTGTTTGAAATTATATAAGTTGAAATAAATTGTTTTAAATAAAAATTTTATTTAATTTTGCAATTAAATAAAATAAAAATGAGTCAAGAGCAGATATTGAGCCGAATTTTCATTCAAGCCTATAATTGGCTTGTTGATGAAGGTATCGTGTATCCTCTATACTCAAAATCACTTATAGAATTTGCTCAAAAGATTGGTTTAGAAAATTATCAAAATATTCATGAATTTACTGCCAGAACTAAATTTCCAACAATTAGTATAATAAAAAAAATGTGTGAAGAATATGATTTAAATGAAGAAACGATTTGTTCAAAATTACCAAATATTTTTGAAGGTGTTAATCAAATAATGGGTAACATGATACAAATTAAAGGGTTAGAATTTTTTTGTGGTGATGGAGAATTATTACAAGAAAAAAAAGATAGGCGTTATAATGACCCTAACTTTAAAGGAATTCATTATGTTGCAAAAGCCACAAATAACTCTATGGAACCTACTATTTATCCGTCACAAATCCTTTATCTAAAACCAGTTGAAAAGCCAGATTATTTAAGAAAAAACGAATTATGTGCTATCATTTATAACAATAAGCCAACTGTAAAACGCTTAAAAGATAAAATTTATGATAAAGAAACAGAAGACCTTATTGAGTTGGTTCTTGTTTCTGATAACATTATTGGATATCCAAAGGAATTAACAATAAAAGCATCTCAAATTTCATGGCAATTCGTAGTGAAATTGCACCCAGACTTAGAATAGTTGCCCAAATTGATAAAAACGCTTATTTTTGTAAAAATAATTAAAAAAATGACCACTCTCACACTTAAATTAGAGTTAGATGAAAGTCTTGTTTTGGCTTATCAACAAGCAAAACCGCTTGAAAAAGAGGATTTGAGAAAGTTATTTGAACGCCTGTTGACAAACAGATTCAGAAAACAAGCTATCGAAGAGATGATTCTACACATGGATGAAATGGGTAGAGAGGCAGAAGCCAATGGCTTGACAGAAGAAATTATTGATGAAATACTCGCTGAATCATGAGCCGTATTTTCGTTTTTGATACCAACGTACATTATCAATGCGGCACTTTCGCCACGTTCGGCAAGTCGTACAGCTTTGCAGAAAGCCTTGCGAAATGACATATTAGTCTATTCAGATAAAACTTTGAAAGAGCTGTATGAAAAAATGCACCTTTCTCGATTTGATAAATATCTGTCATTTAAGCAACGGATGATATTCTACTATGATTATGAAATGAATGCCTATCCTATCATGATTAGACACACTATCAAAGCTTGCCGCGACCCGAAAGACGACAAGTTTCTTGAACTTGCCAAAAGTGCTTTTGCCGATTGCATTGTCTCAAAAGATGAAGACTTGTTGGTTTTGCATCCGTTTGAAGGTATTCCTATTTTAAATGTTTCTGCATTTTTGAATCGTTTTTGAAAACACAAAAGCACCGCCTTATTGAGGGGGTGCTTTTGTGTTGGTACAAAAAGGATTAATTTTGTAGAATCGAAAAAACGCTTATTTTTGTAAAAATAATTAGAAAAATGACCACACTTATTTTAGAAATACAAGCAAAAGAACAACTCGCAGAAGCCTATCGCAATGCCCTTCCGAGTGCTAAAAATGAAATTAATGCCTTCATTAATCTCTGGTTAGAACGGGCTTTATTACGAAAAAAAGCCAGCCATAATATGTTTGCCATTTTAGATGAACTGCAAGACGAAGCGGAAGCGAATGGCTTAATAGATGCAGAAAAAAAGCCTTCGGATTTATTAGATACATTAAATGCGCTTTTGGATTCTGGCGTTGATGCTTCGTACTATGGCGATCCCGTCGCTTATCAACAGGATGTACGCAGCGAGTCTGTACGTCCGTTTAGAGATTAACTATTTTCTCATTTTTAACAAACAACTATGAAGCTTATTGATACCAATCTCATTATCTATGCTGCACAACCTGATTTTAGATGGCTGCTGCCATTGATTACTACCGATGATTGCCATTTCGCAACAGTTAGTAAAATTGAAGTTTTGGGATTTCAAGGTATTCTTCAACCCGAAGAAACTTTTTTCCGTACCTATTTCGACGTTATTTTATCGCTCCACTTGACCGAAGCCGTTATCGAAAAAGCCATTGATATTCGTCAAGATAAAAAGATAAAATTAGGCGACGCTATCATCGCAGCCACCGCTCTTGTACATAATTTGGAGCTACTAACGCATAATATCAGTGATTTTAGAGATATAACAGGTTTGCTTGTATCTGACCCAATACCTTGATTTTTCAAAAAGAATTTTTATCCAATTTAACAAAAAAGCACCCCCTCAGTAAGGCGGTGCTTTTCTGTTTATGAATAACTATTTTCTTAAAACTTCACCGTCTCCGTCTTTTCCGCTTGACCTTCTAAATTATAAGCCCGAATATAAAACGTATAAGATGTACCGCTTTTTACGCCAAAACTATAACGGAACTGTCCTGTTAATTCATCGAATTCAAACGTTTTGACATCTTCATCATTCACTTTGAAGATAATATAAGCCTTTGGCGTTTTGGTAATCGTTGCCGTCACGACGCTCACCAAGGGTTTCGGGTCGAAAGGGTCGGTGACGGGTTGTGTCACGTTGAAGTTCGAAATCGTTGGCAAAGGTGAAACAGTATTGTCCACATCAATAGGTGCTGGAATGTCTTTGCCTTTCCCTTTTGTAGGCGGCTCCACTATTTTACCATAAGTGACGCGCACCGTTTTTTCATCCTTTCCGTCCTTGTTTGTGGCGCGCACTGTGATGGTATTCACACCTTCAACCAAACTAAGCCGTTGACGAATTTGACGCATAACATTCATACTTGCGCCCATCTCAGTGCCATTCAGTATGATTTTAATGTCTTTACTCCCTGCTACCATATTGTCAATCTGTGCTTCGAGCGTTACTGAGGGGTCAGTAACTGTCTTGCCATCCGTCGGATTCAAGATGTTCACACGTGGCGGACGAGGCGTTTCAGTGACAACAGGTTTGTTATACGTGACCGTGGTGGTCGCAGCATTAGAACCGCTTGGATTCGTCACCGTGATTCTGATGGTATTCGCACCCGCGTCTAAATTCAAACGTGTTTTAATAAGTTGCGTATTGGGTTCAAAATTGAACGATTGTCCACGTCCGTTCATCGTCACTTGTATCTGACTTTGATTGCTGATATTGGTTGTCGTCGCTTGTAAATCAACGTCAGAATCCTTAGAAAAAGTCCCATTTATCGGTTGCAAAATAGTGACACGAGGCGGTGTGGCAACCACACGTGGACGATATGTAAAGCGCACAATGTCCTCATTCGAGCCATCGTCGGTTGATACACGAATACGGATTGAATTTTCACCTTCAACTAAGTTTATACGTGCAGAAACCGTTCTGTTGTAAGTGCTATATGTGAAATTCGTGTTTTGATAGCCATTAACGACCATTTGAACTTGGTTTTGAGTCGTTACATTGGTTGTCAATGCTCGTATATCTACTGTTGGCTGCTCAACAATATCATTGTTTCGTGGCTGCGAAATCTGTACAGTCGGCGGAATGCGGCGGCGTTCTGCGCAATTCACATCTGCTCTATCATTGCCTTCGCCCGACTCGTTTCTTGCACGAATAATGATTTGATTAGAACCCGTTGCGAGGTTGACAGACCCCCTCAGTATTTTTGAAGAATTATTGAAATTGAAATCTGTAACAGTTCTACCATTCACCGTCATCGTAATATCACGACCGTTGATGACATTTTCAACACGTGCTTCAACCGTTGTTTGGCAACCACCAAACGAATTTTCCACAGGATTACCCGTTGACGTAATACGTACCAAAGGCGGATTTGCACGTTGCACAACAATGGGGCGATAATTGACCGTAACGGCATCAGAAGACGAACCAGCCGAATTTCTTGCGGAAACGGTTATCGCATTTTGCCCTTCATTCAAGGGCGCGTCATAAGTTAACTCACCATAGCTGAAACGGAAATTATTGTAGTTCCGTCCATTGACCGTCAGTGTTACGTCTTGATAATTGGTCACATTGTCAATGCGTACCCGAATCGCTTGACTGTTGCGGTCAGTTTCAGAATACGAAGCGGGTGAAGTGAATTTCACACGCGGCGATTGCGTCGTATTGGTTGTCGGATTATTAGGGTTCACAACAACAGGTGGTGTGACAACAACAGGAGGCGTAACGACAACAGGTACGTCAGGCAATCTTTGTTTTTCTAAAAGATTGATAATGATTGTTTTAGAGTCAAAACCGAATTGGTTTTCACCTCTAACAGTAATCGTGTTTTCGCCTATCCGCAACCGCACATCAGCATTGATTTCATCATTTTTGTAGGTAAAAATAGCAGGCGAACCATTGACTGTTAGCTTAACATCTTCTTGATAACCCACGCCCAAAACTTCTGCACGCAGCGTTTCGATGGCATCATAAGTGTTGTAAGGGCTGCTTGAAGGGCGCAAAATCGTTACTTTTGGCGGGTCGCCATCGTAAACTTTACGTTTGCTTTTGCCCAATATCCATTTGAATTGCAGACTTGTGTAGTGGTGAATATCATTTTTTGCCGTTAAGGTTGTATTGTCTTTCCAACGTTGTCCGTCGAGTAAATCCGTTTTTGAAAAAGTAAATTTATGACCTAAAACAACCATAAAACGAGGTGAAAAATGGTAGCCCAATTCTAAACCGAGATTAGGCATAAAAACAATCTGTGCGCTATCGCCCGAACCATCAGCTTTTGTTTCAAAAGTGCCATCAAGGAAACTTCTGACATTTGCTACTGTGGGGTTGTTCAAAGTCGAATACTTATATTTTTGGTTGTTGCCGTCGAGTTGGTCTGTTTTGACATTGTAATAATCCAAACCTAAACCACCGAAAATCGTGGCATAAACGCCTGTGCGTTCGCGCAAACGATTTAAGGTTATAACGCCTTCCCCGCCCAATTCCACTTGGTTGGTGAGATAATTGGCGTAATAAGAGCCTTCGCTTTTATAGTTAACCAAAGGATTATAAGTGCCATTGACAGCAGGGTTTCCCGCTATGCCCGTTGAGGGAGACGTATTGAAACCCAATGACTTAGCATACATTAAACGGCCACGAATACCGAAATCGGCTGCACCACCCGCATTGTGTAAAAGGTTTTTTTCTAATGTCACACCCACGCCCCAACCGCCAAAAGCAGATTTGACATCGCTGGATTGATAGGACAAACCAAGGTCAACTCCCAGCGTCATATAGCCTTTGGGCTCATTGAAATGTTGTATTGTAGCAGTCGCATTTTGCGAAGTATTTTGACCAATTGCAGGTATCAACAGGGTCAAAAAAAACATAAACGGAGTGAGTAAACGGAAAGTTTTTTTCATATTAAAGTAGTTTTTTGCTCAAAAGTAAGCGTTCTGTTCTAATTTTTAAAATGATAATAAATTGTTAATTTAACAATATGAAAGACGATTATACTGAGGGGTTTGTTTTTTACGATTTGATAATCAATAGGTTGTCATCTTATTTTAATTTTTTATCAACCTAAAAGCGAATGTACAAATGTTAAAGGTAAGGCTTGATGGAGAAAGGATTAACGTAAAATTAAATAAGCGAAGGCTTTGGAAAATTGTCTAACTCGAATTTCAAAACAAACCTGTATGAACTAAAAGGAATATTACGGTTTTATTGTTGCCAATCGAGTACCTTTTGGTAAAGATATTCAAAATCTTAGAAAACGTTTTATGCGAGATATTGGTTCAGATTTGATTGTCAAGTCAAATACTTATACGCAGACCCCTCAGTAGAAAACTAAACAGCCGTTCTCGTTGATTCGAGAACGGCTGTTTAGTTTATAAAATCACCGCCCAATATAAAGAAGGGTTTTCTTCAAAAATTAATGCGCCGAAGCCTTATATTTCTTAAACGCTTCCGTCAATTTCGGAACAACTTCAAACAAATCGCCGACGACGCCATAATCAGCCGCTTTGAAAAACGGTGCTTCTGGGTCTTTATTTATAACAACAATAACACGACTGTTATTCACACCCGCCAAATGCTGTATTGCACCTGAAATACCAATAGCAATATACAAATTTGGACGAATAGCCACGCCTGTTTGTCCAACGTGTTCGTGGTGAGGCCGCCAATCGGCATCAGCCACTGGACGACTACACGCTGTTGTTGCACCCAAAGTCGTTGCCAATTCTTCAACAATACCCCAATTTGAAGGGTCTTTCATCCCACGACCTGCCGAAACGACCAATTCTGCTTCGGGCAAAGGCACAATGCCTTCTGCTGTTTTCACAGATTTGACACGCACACGGCTTGCATGAGCCGAAATACTGAGGGGGGTCACAGCAACATCGCTACCCGATTTTTCAGGTGGAATCGCATTACCCATCAACGAAATGACTTTATTTTCTGCTGAAATCGTATATTCTGCAATCGCTTTGCCTGAATAAACGCCTTTTTTCACCTTGAAACCACCTTCATTTGTTGGCAATTGATTCGCACCAGAGACCAAACCCGCATTTAAGCGAACGGCAATACGTCCAGCCAATGATTTGCCTGTTGAGCTATTGCTCAAAATGACGATAGTTGCGCCTGTTTGCTTTGCTGCATCTGCGATGACGGCTGCATGAACTTGTGCATCAAAATCACTAACGCCTGCTACGTTATATACTTTTGCTGCACCATACGCACCGAGTTGTCCACCGTTGTTGACATCTCCGATTGTTAAGGCTTCACACTCTGTGCCGAGAAGGGCAGCTACTTTTTTACCATACGTTACAGCTTCAAAAGCTGCTTTTTTAAAATTTCCTTTTGGCGTTTCCGCAAATACTAATACTGACATATCTTTTTATTGATTATTTTTTATTGATTATTGATTATTCCTTTATGCACGTTCGTCTTTTCAACTATCCGTTTTTTTTCTGCTGTTTTACGTGATATTGTTTTGTCCTTAATTTCATTTCAGTAGCAGTCATTATTTCATTGATTATGTTTAATTAAATATTGAATATTTTCATTTAAAATATTGGTTCATAATGTTTTAGCAAAAATAAACATTGAATCAATATTTGCAAATAATAATCAAAAATCAATCAACAATAATCAATCTTAAATAACTTTCGCTTCTTCGTGCAAAAGTCTTACTAATTCCTCCATATCATCTGGCGATACCATTTTAACACCTGATTTTGCGGGTGGCAAATCAAATTTTGTCACCACAGAATTATCGGCAAATGGTTGAGCCGCAACGACAGCAAGCGGCTTGCTTTTCGCTTTCATAATGCCCATCATGTTTGGAATACGCTGTTCAGCCATACCTTTTGCAGCCGAAACAACGAAAGGCGTATCAACTTCAAGGACTTCAATGCCGCCTTCAATATCGCGCTCAATTGTCGCTGTATTGCCCGACATATCGAGTTTTGACGCATAACTGATAAATGGCATATCGAGGTATTCGGCAACCATCGCACCGATTTCAGAGCCGTTGTAGTCAATCGTTTCTTTACCTGTAAAAACGATGTCATAGCCTTCTGATTTCGCATATTCAGCGATTTGAAAAGCCGTATTCATCGCACTTTTCGAGTCCAAATCAATCCGAACAGCATTGTTAGCATCAAGGGCCAAGCCTTTTCTGATGATTTGGTCATTTTCAGCAGTACCGACGTTTATTAATGTCACAGTACCGCCAGTCGCTTTTGCGAGGTCGAGCGCACGCACGAGGGCGTACCACTCGTCATAAGGGTTCATAATGAATTGAACACCTGCGCTGTTGAACTCTGTGGCATCGGCATTAAAAGAGATTTTTGCGGTTGTATCAGGCGTTTTAGAAACGCATACTAATATCTTCATAATTTTACTTTTGATATTTATGGATTGAATATTATGTAAATTGTAGGACGACTAATAGGATTTTACGTCGTAAAGTTGAACATTGTTTGTCGTATTAAGGTTTAAATTCCCTTTGCGGCAGCAAATTTAAGGATTTTATTTCGCTCAAAAAAGAAATTCAGCGAATATTCGCTAAAATAATTGATTTTTACTGAGGGGGTACAAACACACATCTTTTCTTTATCTTCGCTCATTATTGACGTAATAAAAAAATTATCCATTATCCATTTTCAACTATTCATTATTATAATATGTCCAGATTTGATCAATTATTTGATTTATTAAAATCGCAACCCAACGAGCCATTTCTCCTATTTGCCATTGCCAAAGAATATGAAAAGGCGGACGACAAGGACAATGCACTCGATTATTATCTCAGACTGAAAGAAACGACTCCTCAGTATGTCGGCACTTATTACCATCTGGGAAAACTGTATGAACGTTTACAACAGCCCGAAACAGCATTTTTAACCTACAAACAAGGTATGGTCGTTGCCAAAGCAGAAGGCGATATGCACGCTTTTTCAGAACTTTCAGGCGCAAAGATGAATATTGATGACGACGATGATGACGACGATTTCTAACTTAATCCATTGATAATCAGTGGGCTCTACTAAAACAATAAAACCAACTATGTATGAAAAACCATCTCCACATCGCCCCCTCAGTAAATGAGGCAATTAACGACAAAAGGCCCGTCGTGGCACTCGAATCCACCATCATTTCTCATGGTATGCCCTACCCTCAGAATGTCGAAACGGCATTGAAAGTAGAAGAACAAGTCCGAAACAATGGGGCTATTCCTGCAACAATAGCCATCATAAACGGCGTAATGAAGGCAGGTTTAACGGTTGATGAAATCGAAATATTGGGCAAACAAGGGCAAGACGTGACGAAAGTCAGTCGGCGTGATATGCCTATGATTTTAACTAAAAAAATGAATGGTGCGACAACGGTAGCTTCCACCATGATTATTGCAGAACTCGCGGGTATCCGCATATTCGCTACGGGCGGCATCGGCGGCGTACATCGGGGCGCAGATGTGACGTTTGATATTTCAGCTGACTTGCAGGAATTGAGACAAACCAACGTGGCTGTCGTGTGCGCAGGTGCGAAATCCATACTCGATATTGGATTGACTTTGGAATACTTAGAAACCCATGGTGTCCCTGTGATTGGCTACAAAACAAACAATTTTCCTGCTTTTTTTACACGAAGAAGCGGTTTTGAAGTAGATTATAGGGTTGATTCTGAGGGAGAGTTGGCGATGATGTTGAAAACAAAATGGGCGATTCCGTTACATGGCGGCGTGGTTGTGGCGAATCCTGTGCCGCATGAGTTTGAAGCTGACCCGCATATGATTGGAAAAGCCATCAAAAAATCATTAGACCGAGCGCGTGACCAAGGCATCAAAGGCAAAGCCATTACACCGTTTTTACTCAGCGAAATTGAGCGTCGTACTGAGGGGTTGAGTTTGAAAACCAATATTCAATTGGTGTTGAATAATGCGGGGTTGGCGGCACGAGTGGCGGCGGCTTATAGCCTTCTTTGAGACAATATTTTTCTATGAAGTGCAAATATTCACCCTATAACAAGAATATTTCTCTTAAAATTCATTATTTTTGTAAAAAAAATAACTGCTCATGTATAACGATTCACACCTTGATTATCCATCTGATATGCCATTAGCGGTTCTCTCAACACCGAAAGAGACGAGTAAAGAGCCTCGTGTTTACTCGTTGCAAGAGTATCTGCATCGTGAAGAAGACACCAAAGAACTTCACGAATATTATAATGGCATTATAACAAAACTACCTATGGCAAGAGGACCACACAACACCATTACTGCCAATTTTTCGGCAGAACTAAAAATTGCAGGAAGGGCAAATAAGAAAAACTATTGGGTAATGACAGGGCAACAGCTTGTTTATCTACCCAAACTGAATTTTGGTTTATATCCCGATGCTTTGGTTGTGTGCGATACCCCTCAGTATTTTGATAAAAATGAGGTGTTATTGATTAATCCGATACTCATTGTTGAAGTTTTGTCGAAAAGCACAAAGAAATATGACCGCAGTGAAAAATTTGAAGAATACCGCACCTTGGATAGTTTTAGAGAGTATGTTTTAGTTGACCAAAAGAAATGTCATATTCAAATACGCTACCGCGAAACGCCTGATACTTGGCGATATACAGATATAACTGACATGGAAAGTACTGTTTTTTTAAAATCTTTGGATTGCTCTATTTCGGTGGCGGATATTTATGAAAATGTGAAAGTTTAAGCAAAATATTTGTTTATGATATTTAAAAAGCCTTGTTCGATTACCCGAACAAGGCTTTTTTTATCTCTTAAAGTTTTAGAATCACTATACAAACCTACATCTTCCCTACTTTCTTCATCACAACGCCTTTATGGGTAAAATTTTTCAAAAAATACGTTTCCGCAGCCAGAATACTGAGGGGGGTAAAAAACAGAATAAAAGTTAAAGTTTGAATTACCTCAAAATATTATACATTAATCAAATACTAATTGTATGTATAACAACGTATTTTGTGCATCATTTCAAATCTTTAAATTGCTAAAATCATGTTGAACCAAATCAAACAATTATTTGTACTCCTCTTTGCTTTAATGCTGTTGACAAATTGCCAGTCCATCGGCAAAAAAAGCCAAGTGACCATTCAATCCAAGAGTGTAGATGCGCATCAAATGTCTCAAACCGATAAGTTTGGTGATAAAAAATCGGTGTCGCTTTCCCCAAAAGACCCCCTCAGTAAAACTGACCATTTTCCGATGTTTTATACATTTATGCTTAACAACAAGGTAAGGGCGATGTATGTACGACCTAAAAACAAGGTCGTCACGGTCTATGACCGACTGAATTCGTCGGGTCTTGACAAAATAGATTCATTGGATTTTGTTGGCGTGAGTTATCCTGACGAAAATATTATTTTGCAAGAAATAAACCGTCGTTTTTCGGTTTTTCAAGGCTATACTTTGGGTTTGTACAAACGCAGCCACGACCTCAAAGATGCTTACATGAGTTCAAAACGGATTTATGACGAGGAACAGGCATATATGAAAGAAGCGTTTAAAAAATACAAAACGGGGCGTGATTTCAGAAAAGCCTTGCAGCGCGAATGTCGCTATTCCTATATCTGCAACCTCATCGGCCCATTCAGTAAATCGGGAACGAATGTGGATTCTATTTCTCCTGAATACGTGGCGCAAGTCAACAGCTTGAAAAAAGAGTTGCGGAACATCATCAAAACAAGACGCGGAACGGATAAAAACGTTCAAGAAACCGTCTATGATTTCAACCGCTTTTTGAGTCGAAAAGCCATTAAGACAGATTCTGCCTTTGATTATCAATGGTCTATGGCTGAGCAAAATTTTACAGGTGAAACCCGTGAGTTTCTTAAATTCAGACTATTAAAAGAAAACTTTGGCGCGATAAACAACTATAATTTTTACTTAAATAAATTCAAACAGACGTGTAAAGACAAAGATTTTGTTGCATATCTGGAGGATTGGACAGTGAAAAATGTCCATGAATTTAACAAATTAGAATTGGCAACAACCTTAACAGACACGGCAGGACAAAGCCTTGAATGGTCTGATATTTTGGCAAAATACAAGGGAAAGAAAATTTATATGGTCGTTTGTGATTTCCCTATTTTCCAATTTTATGGACTCCCCCTCAGTAAAAAGATGTCTGAATTTCAGCAAAACAATACCCAAATTATTTTTATTTCAAGGGACAACAGCAAGGAAAATTGGCTGAAAAGCCTTGAAATGCCAGAAGCCAAGCCTTTCCAGCATTATCATTTGTCATCAGAAGATACTACTCTTATGAACTTTTTGAAAACAGGAGAAAGAAGAATGGCTCCTACGGTGTTGATAGATGAAAACGGTAAAGTGGTTTTGGCTAATGCCGCCGCTCCTAATGAAATGGCTTTGTTGATACGGCAGCTGAAGATGGCGACAAAAGTTATAATGCCGTGAGAAATGATGAGTAGTCGTTCTTAAAAACGGAATTTTATGGGAATAAACCCGCCTCTATTAAATCTAATCGTTCCAAAATACGATTAATATCATTCAACTTTAGAAGTTTAACAGTCGCTTCACCAATATCAGTCTTAGAAAGAATGAGTCCATTTTCAACTCTAAAATGGGAAAACCAATCATCTTTTCGGGGATTAAACAAACGAATAAGATTTTCTTCATTTTCGAGAATTGTTGCAAGGTCGCTCCCTTTTGCATTATTGCAAACAGGACAGGCATGAGCCAAATTTTCCAAAATTGTTTTCCCTCCGTGTTTTCTACTGATAATATGGTCTGATTGAAACCGAATAAATGAGTCCATTTCAGGACGACGGCAATATTCGCACCGATAATGCGCCCTAATGGCTGTTGCTCGACGAAGTGGATCAGGAATATTTTTGCTCATACTTGAGTTTGTGAAAGATGTAACCTTGCCCGAGATTTTGCTAATCGGACAATATGCTCAAGTATAAGATAATGGTCAAGTTCTTCTTTTTCATTGACCGAAAGGTGGGTATCTTGTTGTTTTTCTAATAGTTCTTCAACACGCTCTTGAATTTTAGTCGGCGCATGAAAACCCAAAACCTTGATGGGATCAAGTGTAGCCATAAATTCTGCAAGGCTGTCATAAATATTTTGATAAGCAACCATACTCTTGTTTTTTATACAAAACTAACCTTTTTTCAAAAAAAGTATAGAAATTCGTCTCTATAAAATTAAATAATTCTTGCTCTATAATCAATAGCCATGACTGAATCAAGGATTAAAGAAACTGGATTTGTAGGGAAAACAAAAAACAGGGCGAAACCCGTTAAAAGGCTCGCCCCGTTGGAAAACTATCGCAAAAAGAATAATTCGTGATTGATCATTGTTTAATGATTTTCAGACCCCTCAGTAGCAGGGACTAAAACGACTTCGTCTGCGTCATCATTTTTGTTCGGATTGTAGTTTTTAAAAATAGCCATTTTCATACGTTCACTCAAATATAACATCGCAGGAACGAGGATAAGCGTTAGGAAAGTTGCGAAAAGCAACCCGTAAATCATCGTCCAACTGAGGGGACCCCAAAACGCTACGCTGTCGCCACCGAAGTGTATGTGCGGGTTGAGTTCAGTGAAAAGAGTAACAAAATTGATATTCATACCAATTGCCAAAGGTATCAAGCCTGATGTTGTGGCTGCGGCTGTGAGCAAAACGGGAGTCATACGTGTACGACCCGATTCGATGATGGCCTCTTTGAGTGGTACGCCTTGTTTCAAAAGAATTTCCGCAAATTCGACCAATAAAATACCGTTTCTGACCACAATACCTGCCAAAGCGATGACACCAATACCCGTCATAACAATCGCAATGTCCATACCTGTAAAGACAAAACCGAGCAAAACACCTATGATTGAGAAGATGATTTCAGACAAAATGATGAGCATTTTGGAAATTGAGTTGAACTGAATAACCAAAATCAAGACAATCAAACCAATACTTGCCATCATCGCCCAACCGAGGAACGCCATTGTTTCGGCTTGTTCTTCTTTTTCACCACCAAATTTTATTTCTACATCTGAAGGAGCTTTAAAGTTTGCCGCCGCCGCTTCAACTTGTGCGACAACTTGGTTGGGATTGAAATCACTCAAAACATTAGACGAAATGGTCACAACCCGCCTTTGGTTTTTGCGTTTGATACCGCCCAAAGTGTTGCCATAACTGACATCCGCTAAGGAATTAAGCGGCACAGAGCGCAATTGCCCTTGCATCACCATATCCCGATAAATAATTTTTTGACCTAAAAGTGTATTCACATTGTCGCGTTGGTCTTCTTGAAAACGCAAGTTGACAGGGAAGTCTTCGTCAGGCGTTTTGAACTTCGTAATTTCTTTACCAAACAACGAAGTCCGCATATCCATACCGATTTGAGCCGTCGAAATGCCTTCGCGCATCGCTCTATCACGGTCAATATTGACAGTTACTTCGGGTTTTGTAATGTTCAAATCCGATTTCAACTCCTCAACACCAGCTATTTGTAGCGAATCAAGGTAGCGTTTCAAGCCTTGTGAAGCCTTCGCCAATTCTCTATAATCCTCACCAGAAATCTCAATCGAAATCGGTTTTGACGTTGGCGGCCCACCCGCTTCTTGTTCCACAACGATTTCAGCACCAGGAACACCCTTCACCGATTCCCGAATTTGTTTCAAAACTTCACTTGTTGACTTGCCACCACGTTCTGCAAAGGGTACAAAAGCAACGGTTACTTTTCCAAGATTAGAATTGGTTGAAAGGTCAAAACTTTGTGGGTCACCTGCCCCAACCGCAACGTTTGCGATGACAGACGATACGACAGGATTGTTCTCTCCCAAAACACCCATAATGCGTTTTTCAACGTCTTTTGTTACTTTATCGGTGTATTTAGTATCTGTACCAACAGGTAATTTGATATAAGTAAAAGCAAAATTTGGTTCGGCTGCTGGGAAAAACACGACATTGGGTTTGGCAATACCGACCAAAATGAAACTAACAATTAGCAAAACAATCGTCGCTAAAAGCACGCCTAATGCCCGCCATTTCGATTTCAAAATACCTGTAACAATGTTGGCATACACGTTTTGAACGCGGGGCCAAACCTTCTTTTGAAACGCCTCTGCTGCGTCGTTCAACACAAATTTGTTCAACAAATAGAGGAAGAAAAACGTCAATGTCAAATTGCCAATGCCAAAATTAATCATGTAGCCAATGACAACCATCACTAAGAAAACAAGGCAAGTGATGAAAAAACCACGTGTCGCTTTCTTTTGTTTACCTTCTGGATGAGCCTTCATAAAGTCAACCGCAAAAACAGGATTGATGATATAAGCCACGACAAGTGAAGCAAAAAGCGTCACAATCATCGTTATCGGCAAGTAAAACATGAATTTACCAATCGTTCCTTGCCAAAACGCCAACGGAAAAAAAGGTGCAAGGGTCGTCAATGTACCCGACAAAACGGGTAAAAAGATTTCACCCGCTGCTAATTTTGCCGCTTTTTTAATGGGTACTTTGCCGTTGGCAAAAATACGGTGCGTGTTTTCTATGACCACAATGGCATCGTCCACAACAATACCGAGCGCCAAGAGGAAGGAGAACAAAACAATCATATTCAATGAAAATGTTTTGTAACCCAAAAAGGCTGTAAACAAAGTCGGCTCGAACAAAAAGGCAATTGCCATCGAAAGCGGTACAGACAAAGCCACAAACAAGGCATTGACCGTTCCCATGAAAAACAATAATATAAATGTTACAAGGATAAAACCAATGATAATCGTATTAATCAAGTCATCAAGTGTCACTTTTGTCCTCGTTGATTGGTCGCCTGTGATGCCGATTTGTAGTTCTTTTGGGAATGTCGTTTGCTGCAATTCATCACAAATACGCTTGATTTCGTCGCTCGCAAGGATGAGGTTTTGACCGCCCCGCTTGATGACATTGAGCGAAATCACGTTTTTACCGTTAAAACGGGCATAACTTTTTGGCTCTTCGTAAGAGTCTTTCACTTCGGCAATGTCTTTCAAGCGCACAATCGCACCCGTACCACCCCTCAGTACAATCTCTTGAATTTGGCGTGGATTTGTAAATTGACCCGAAATAGACAAATTGCGTTTGATATTGTTCATGTCCACATTACCACCCGAAATCGTCATGTTTTCACTCGAAACCGCCCGTTCTATGTCTGTTAATGTCAACATATTAGCCGACATTTTGTACATATCTACGTTGATTTGGATTTCTCTGTCGAGCGCACCCACAATGTCCACACGGCTGATTTCTTTCATGCCTTCGATGCGGTCTTGCAAAATATCGGCATAATATTTCAACCTATCAAGGCTCAAATCGCCTGAAACATGGACATTCATAATCGGCACTTGCGAAATATCAATGTCAATGACCGTAGGTTTCTCCTGCAAGTCGGAGGGCAAAGTCGCTTTGTCCACGGCATCTTTCACCCGCTGTTTAGCGAGTTGCACGTCTTCTGTTGTGTTGAATTCACACATCACAGACGAAAAGTTCTCAACTGAGTTGGAAGTCACTTTCTTAAGCCCTGGAATAGATTTTACCTGTTTTTCAATTTCTTTCGAAATCAATGACTCTATATTTTCAGGCGACGTACCAGGGTAAATCGTATTCACCATGATTTGTGGAAACACGACCTCAGGAAATTGTTCCTTCGGCAAATTGATATACGCCATCGTTCCTGCCACCATTAGGAAGATAGTCAAAAGGTAGATGGACGTTTTGTTGTCAATTGACCAACTCGAAGGTTTAAATTCTTTTATTTTGTCAAGCATGACTGTATATTTTGATGGCGCAGTTGCGCCTTATGTTTTACAAAAAAATGGGCTAAATACTGAGGGGGGAGATAATTAGGAATCTTTGAATTAGGAATTAGGAATGAATAGCGTAAATTCCTAATTCCTAATTCCTAATAAGAAAATCACGATGCTCAACACAAAAAAAACAATGCCGAGCCTTAAAAAATATTTCCCTTCTGCTATTCTGAAAAAGGATAAACCGCCACCTGCTACTAAATTCATCAACGCCATTGAACCGAGAATAACGGCTAAACCCAAACTATTAATTCCTCCAACAGAGAGTGAATAAACGGGTGCAGTCGCGGAACAAACCATAACGATATTGGCAATAAGAACTGTTAGTAGTGGCTTTTTCATACTAATTAGTTGCTACTTTATCCCCATTATTTAGGTCTTGATAACCCACAACAACCAATTTATCGCCTGATTTCAAGCCTGTTAGAACTTCACAGTTTGCACCATATTGTTGTCCAATTTTGACATCAACACGTTTCGCAAAACCGTCTTCTTCGACCATGACAAAGTCTTGATTCGACAAGTCTTTTTGAATCAAATTGATAGGAATAACCATCGCTTTTGGATTCGAATAGTTGACAACTTTCACCACCGTTGCCATATTTGGCAATACACCAGGCTCGTTTGAACGCATCGGAATTTCCACTTTTACGGTTCTATTCGCAGGATTAACCCCCGCACCGATATAGCTGATTTTTGAAGAAATCTCCTTGTTTAAGTCCGTAAACAACACTTGAACGCTGTTCCCAACCCGCAATCTACCTACATAAGTTTCAGGTGCATCAACACGTACTTTGAGTTTTGAGAAATTGACAATCTTAGCCAAAGGCATACCTGGCGCAGCTCCCGAGCCAATTTTCATTTGCACTTCGTCCACCACACCCGCAATTGGTGCTTTGATTTGGTACAATTCTGTGCTTTTTTGAAGTGTTGCCATAGATTTTTCTAAGGATTCTTTGTTGTTTTTTGCTGACAAAAACTGTACTTCCGAGCCAATATTTTGCTTCCAAAGAGCCTCTTGTTTTTGGAAAACCTCTTTAACCAATTCATAACGTTTTCTCAATTCGTCCATTTGTGATGAGAACATGTCATTGTCTATAGTTGCGACAACCTGCCCTGCCGAAACACGGTCTCCTACCTTAATATACACATGGTTGATAGCACCTGGTACTTTGGCATTGACATAAACCTCATCTTCTGCGACCACGGCTCCTTGAAGTTCAATAAAACTGTTGAATACTGTGGGGGTCACAGACGCAACAGAGATGTATTTTATTTTCTCTTTTTTCGTCGTGTCCGATGCGCCCAATTCTTTTTCAAGGGCAGTAATTTGAGCCGATAAATCAGCTTGTTTGACTTTAAGTTCAGCGAGTTGCGCTTTTTTGTCGCCTCCTTTTCCGCCGCAAGCAGCAAAAAAAGCTGTAATTAAAAGGAGTGAAAGTATCTTTTTCATAAAAATTGTATTTTATATGTCGTTGATAATGAATTATTTAACAGGTAATTTCTTATTTAATATACAACTTTCCGAAAGTTTAAAACTTTCGGAAAGTTAACCATCGAAGTCATCTATTTCCCTAAAGCCTTTTGCAAAGCCTTTTGAGCCGACAACAAGTCAAATTGCGCTTGACGCACATTCTGTTGTGCTGCATAAAGTTGTTGTTCAGCCGTTGTAATTTCAAGGCTCGAACCGATACCATTTTTATATTTCGTTTGCGTTGTCGTATGAATCCGTTCAGCCAACGCTTCGTTTTTCTTTTGAGATTCAAGGCGGCGTTGTGCGTTCGTATAAGAAATACGAGCGTTTAATACTTGCAAAGTCACGGCACGTTCAAAATCTGATTTTTGAAATCTAAGCTGTTCAAGGGCTAATTTTGCACGTTCAATTTTGGTTTTACGTATGTTGCTATCCCAAATATTAACCTTCGCACTGAACCCAATCACACCCGTCGGTAACGAACTAACAGGCTTTGAGAAAAAATTATCCGTCTGTAAATTCTCAGTAAAACTGGCAAAACCAGCGACAGTTGGGTATGCAGAAGCCTTGTTTAATTCCACATTCAAGCCATTCAACTGTTCTACCGTATTCAAAACGGCATATTCCGAGCGTTTCGAGAAGTCAATTTGACCCACCAAATCCTCATCAGCTACTGGTGTCATCAACGTATTAATATCATCCGCCAGTTCCAAACCTTTTTCCATCGGATAACCAATAACCATTTTTAAGGCATTGAGTACCAAACCTTGTTGACGGTCAACATTATCACGTTCAGATTTCAAATTGGCAAGCGACAATTCAAGGCGGTCAACGTCCAATTGTTCCACAAAACCCGCTTTATATGTCGCTTTAACTTCTTTAAGCAGTTTTTCTAAATTGACAATATTGCTATCCAACGTTTTAAGGCTTTCCGTAATCAACAATCCTGGCAAGTAAGCGTCCATGACTTGATTGCGCACCTCCGCTTGTTTAGCCGTCAATTGCACATCCGCTAATTGTCGCGCCAAACGAGCCGCTTTCAAAGCCACATTGTACGAACCGCTGTATATCAACTGCGAAGCCGTGACCCCCGCCGACAAGGTGTTTTTTTGTTGAAAACTTGTTTTTGAACCCGCTCCCGGTGGCTGTGCCTTAATAACCTCGTTGGTCGAACTGTTTTTAACCAGATTATTCGCCAAGATACCCGTCACCGCAGGGGTGAAAAAATCGGGAAAAATGACCTTCGGAACAAGGTAAAAATAGTTGTAGCCAAGCTCCCCATTCACTTGTGGCAATCCTGTAGCTAAGTTCTCTTTGATAAGCAATTCAGCGTCACGGATACCCAATTGAGTGTTTTTGATGCTATTCGTATTTTTCATAGCATAACTAACCGCATCGTCGAGCGACATACGCACAATGTCTTGTGCATGACCCCTCAGTATCGAAGTGAATAACACTAAGAATAAGATGGTTTTTTTTGAAAAAAGAAACATAACAAATTGATTTAGAATGTTTTAAATTGTCGGTTGATTACCAAACAAAGCTTTTAATTTCATCTCAAAAAGCGCAATACCCTTCGGGGTCGCAACGCCATGAACATGATATAAAAGGAATTGTGTAAAAAGTCGTATTTTATCGTAGCGTTCTGTTGGGAAGGTATCTTCGTCCATGATAGCCATCATTTTCTTGACATACAGTTTGGCGATAATATCAGAGTCAAGGCCTTCACGGTACAAGCCCTCTTTTTGTCCTCTTGCGATGTTGTTTTTCGTACCTTCATAGATGCGTTTGTTCATATCTGTTTCAAACCTATCCCAAATGTCTCTATGATATTTTTGCAAATCATAAACAATTGTAGGACAAGACATTACTTTAGCAAACTCTTCTAATCCATGCCGTGCATAACCCATCAATTCGTCTATCGCATTTTCAGAATGAGTGAGAACAGCACCCGTAATGGCTATATCACGTTCTCCTTCTTTATCCATAATTTGCGTAAGCAAATCATTTTTATTTTCAAAAAACTGGTACAAGGTTTTTTTTGACATACCCAACTCTCGGGCGATATCATCCATCGTAACGCTTTTGATACCATAGCGAAAAAACATCGCTTCGGCTCGCTGCAAAATATTATTTTTCATCTCTGCTGTCATATCGGGTGCAAAAGTATGTCGTCGAAACACAGGAAACGAATTTCGGTTCAAAAGTTTCCAAAGTTTTTTCTGTTTTCTTTTTAATATGACAGATAAATGGGGATAAAAACAATATTAATAAGTTGATAATCAATCACTTGAATTAGTTTCACAAATAAACGAAGGTCTGCCCACACGGTGCAATTTTATTCTATGAAGTGTCGAATTTGGTAGATGAATTGACAAAATTATATTTTGAAGGACGAAAGAGTGGAGTGGATATTTTAGTTTGGGTTAACAAAATTCAGAAGTATGAAAAAAATACGATAGGTATAGTAGACGAAAAATTGAA
>JANLQI010000009.1:0-55255 GCA_031367705.1 Saprospiraceae bacterium
ACGTTCCCAATAATCCAAAAATCGAAAGTCGGCGACCAATTCTTGCTTTTTTTTGTCAAAGGTCTTTTTGTAACTCAAACCTGTTTCAGAATGTGGTTCATGCTCTTTTTCGTCTTGTTGACGCATCGTTATCGTTTTAAGATTATCGGTTTTGAAAAGATAATCTTTATAAGTCAAATCCGTAATACGGCGCACATCGGTTCGGCGCAACACGTAAAAAGCCGTTAATGTATTTTTGGGATTGAAAAAATAATCCAAACCTGCTTTGACATTATTGTGAAAACCCGTCATCGTTCCCGCTCTTTCAATCTGTGAGATGAATGTCGTGTCATTCGAATAAACTTCTTGATACTGCGAACCAACGCCAGGTTGTTGGCGATAAGCCATGCCATAATTGATGAAAAAGTTAACTTTCTTATGCCGATAATTCACATTTGCCGCTAAACCATAATTTGCTGGAAAACCTGTAATGACCTCAAAAGAGCCATTAAAACCTTGTTTTTGCTCTTTTTTCAAGACAATATTGATGATACCCGACATGCCTTCTGCTTCATAACGAGCCGATGGGTTGGTAATGATTTCTACTTTATCAATCAAGTTTCCTTGTAATTGTTGCAAGCCTGAACCACCTTTAAAACTGACCAAACCCGAGGGTTTACCATCAATCAAAATCCGCACATTTTGACTGCCGCGTAACTTGACATTGCCATCCACGTCCACAGATACTGAGGGGATGTTCCCTAAAATATCTATCGCCGAACCACCGGCATTAGACAAGTCTTTACCCACATTGAATATCTTTTTGTCCAACGACAATTCCATCGTACTTTTTTCAGCACGGACTTCTATTTCATCCAAATTAGTAGTCGCTGAAGACAGCTTAATAATGCCCAAATCATGGATTGATTGCTCTTTTGTCAGGCTAAACGAAGACAGTTTCATAGGCTGATAGCCGATAAATTCGACAACAGCGTAGGCTTGTCCAAGCGGCATATCTATCGAAAACAGTCCGTCCTCGCCCGTAATATTACCCGCTATCAAAGTGCTGTCGCTGTTTTTCAGCACTCTGATGCTCGCATAACTGAGGGGGGCATTGGTTTGACTATCAATAATTTTACCTTTCAAAATGCCTTTTTGAGCATTTAGCAAGGAAAACTGTACAAACAGTAAGCAAAAAATGCCCAAGAGTTGCAGTAAATTCCGTTTTTGAATATTGAATTTCATTTATTACGATAAAATGTTTATAAAAAATTGGTTGTCGAAAAATGTAAAGATACTAAGCCTTCTGTATAGCCCTGTTGCGATTCTATGACCCAACCCTTGTATTAGATGATTGATTTGATTTATTGTCCAATCGACATATGACACATTTTTCCTTTAGCACAAAACAAAAAGCTCAACTAACTGATTAACAGTCAATTGAGCTTTTATATAGTACAATAAAATTATTTAAAGATTTTGAGCAAGTAGCTTCTTTGGCTTTGCTTCATCATCGCGTTTAGGCAATAATAGCCAAATACGACCATATTTGTGCATATTTTTGATGCGTTCTTTTGCCGCATCGCCTTCGCCCATATATAAGTCAATATGACCCGTACCTTTGATTTTGCCACCTCTATCTTGAGCGACAACGAAGCGCATTTCAGTGCGTACTAAGTTGCCTGCGTCATCTAAAATAGGGACTTCGGCAAGCAAAACAGAGCCTAATGGGATATATTCGTCGTCAACAGCAATCGTAAAATCCGTACTTAACGGTACTTTTGCAACACCCATCGCCTTCGTTTTTTCCCTCTGTGTGAAAACGGAAGTATAAGAAACCAATATTTTTTGAGGTTCTCCTTCTTCGTTTTGATTCGTTTCTACTCTTTTTGAATCGCCATCGTAGGCAACGACACGGCGTTCTCCATCGGGAAATTGCAAATAAGCAACACCTTCAACTTGCATACTGCGAATATCCTTACGGTCACGCACATAAGCGAGGGACATATTGTCGTCGCTATTTGCTGTTTTTGCTAAATAAACAGGGTATTTGAAGACCGCATCTGCTTTGCGGCGGGCTGGAATGATAGGAGAATAGTAGCCTGTGAACAACACATTTCCCTCATTGTCATCGCCTTTTAATTGATAGGCATCGAGAAGGTTAGCGATGTCTTTTTTCGATTTAGCTCTACGAAAGACATTTAAGACCTGATTTAAGTGTTTTGGGGCAATATCGAGACCGCCTATGTCTCGGGTGTCAGCATTCTTAATAAACCTCGCTTGATGTTCAAGAGCTTGACGAAATTTATCGGGAATACCTGGAAGAGCTAATAAATCGATATCCACTTTTGTAAATACCTTCCATAATTTATTACTTTTTTTAGTGGAAACTAAGGTTTTGCCATTTGAGGCTAAAGATTGTTGTGTGTCTAAGTCGTGTATCAGGGAGTCGAGAGCAATATTTTCAGTTTGGTCCGACTCCTTCAGACTTCGAAAATAGGTCATTGTCCCTACAGAAAAAATAAGTGTACTTAAAAATGTAATCCAATACTTTTTCATTTATTAAAAATTTGGTGAAAAAATAACGTGTTCTGCCGTGTAAATTTGTATATTTGGCTTTACTGAACACTGTTGCGTACCATAAATTTATTAGGACTTAAAGATTTAGAAAAATCAATACGCCCGATTATGATATTACGCTGAATTTAAAACTTTGTTCAGGTGTAGTTTCCTGAAAAATTAATAGTATTAATCAAATAAAATGTATGGTTTTAGCTTTTCAGCCACAGTTTCACTTAAAACGCCTATCTTTTTAACATCTTCCATATTCCTAAAAGCACCATGATTAATCCTATATCGAATAATAACTTCTGCTTGCTTACGTATTAAGTAAGGATGCGCAAGGTCTTCGATAGTAGCTGTATTAATTTTAATTTTGCGTTGTGGAGAAGATATTAGCCGAAGGAAAGGCGTAATAGAATGTATCGTGGAATCGGGTAAACCATAAACTTCTTTAAGTTGGTTGAGCGAGGAAAAACCACCCAGTCGCTCTCTATGTTCTAAGATTCGGAGCGCAAAAGTACGACCAATTCCGCGAAGCTGCACCAATTCGTTCAGAGTCGCTCGATTGAGGTCAACAGGCACTTCTTCAGTAATTCCTGATTTTTTTACTGTCTCGTTGTTCTGTGGGTCTGCCAAATAACCCCTTGCAATGGTTTGGTTTTCAGCAATTTGGATATAAGAACTTATACGTAAAAAATCAATATTTGATAAATTATAAACTTTTTGCAAGTCTTCTTTCGTCCGAAAACGCCCACCTTTTTCTCTGTATTTTAACAAAACTTTAACAGTTTTAATGTCTAAACCTAAGCTTAAAAGTTCTTCTTCTGATGCTGTATTGGGGTCAAAAGGTTTTAATTCGATAGGACGTTGAGCCACTTTTGAGTCATTATACTGAGGGGTATAAGCATAAGGCTTAGGTGAAAAATGACCGCTATTTTCCAACTCAATATAGTCTTCCAATCGCTCGTAATCGGATTCTTTGACACCGTATATTTTCTTCAAGTCTTCTTTCTTAAAAAAACGTCCACCTTTCTCTCTGAAATGAACAAAGGTCGTCGCCACCCTCGGCGACAAACCGAGGCGTATTAAGTCTTCTTTCGTAGCGTTATTTGGATTAAAAGAGAAAAGAACAGGCTCTGCAATTTGTGACGTCATACCATCCCCCTCAGTATCACCCCCTTTTTGGCTTATAAAACCAGCAATTTCATGTTCAAAGGCAGAAAAGTCGGCTATACTATTATTGGATTTGAATAATGAGAAGTAAATTTTAGGAAACACCAAAAGACTCAGCGACAAAGCCGCTAAAACCAAAACACCATTGCGCTCTCCACGCGTATAGTAAAAATAGGAGGTGATTAAATTTCTCATTGTCTACGTTTGGATAAGTTTCTAATCCAAATAAAATTTTGTCACAGTTGTTTTACCCATGCGCCTTTTTCTGATGTATCGTAATACGGTATATTTAAAGCGCGACATTCATTTTTCCACTTTTCAACACGCCAACGTGTATTAGAACCATCAAAAATAACGGAATCAAAACGGATATGCTTTTGTAAATCGGCGATAGTTAAGCGAGCATTTTGATGTATTAAAACGGTATTGAAGTACAAAATTACATTGTTTGTAGGCAGATTGTCAAGTATTACCATTTTATAATCATAGAATTGACTAATGCCATAATGGTAGATGAAATTCGGGTATTTTTCGGATACATTAAATTCACATGTTTCTAACTCATTGATTTTCAATCTCATTCGATGGTTTTCAACAGCGAATTTTATTTTATTTGCGGTGTCAGATTTTGTTGAATATTTTTTTGATAAAGCATAACATTTTTGTCCATCAATGAAGTCAACGACCGTGTATTTATAGATGTGATAGACAACAATCTCCCGCTGCTGCATCGTTTTGATGTTTGAGAAAGCAAATAGAAGGCCCAAAGCGGTTGCTATACTGAGGGGGTATAGCAAGACTTTTAACTGCCTCGTTTTTAGGGCAACAGCGATACCCACAAGAGCCATGTAAACCCCCAAAACGCCTATTGCGGATAGCCAAAAACCAGTCAAAATACTGAGGGGGAGCTTTTGAACAAAAAACACAATTTCGTTCATCGTCCAAACCAAGCCAAATAATATTTTGCCAATAAATGTTCCCAAATAAGGCATTTGAGATGTGAAAAATAAAACAATACCAGCGTACAAAGCGCCTGACGAAACGGGCACGGCTAACAAACCTGACAACCAGAAATAGGTGGGAAATTGATGAAAATAATACAACGAAATGGGTGTGACGACTAATTGTGCGGATAGTCCTACTGCCGTGGCTTCCCAAGCCCAATTTGCTATTTTATTCTTGAATATCAATAACTTACGAATCTTAGGTTGGAAATATACGATGCCCACAACTGCTAAATAAGACAATTGAAAACCCACATCGAACAACCAAAATGGATTCCACAACAATAAGGTGAAAGCCGATGCTGCCAAGACGTTATAGATGCTCACTTGTCGTCCCCAGCCTTTGCTCAACGCTAAAAATGTGGACATAACAGCGGCACGTACAACGCTCGCACCTGCGCCTGTCAATAAAGTGAAAACCCAAATCAAGAGGATTGAAACAAGTGCTTTTGTCCAACGCCAACGACGACTGCCTGATTTGTAAAAGCTTAAAATCCACTCAAAAGCATTGAAAATCAATAAGATGTGCATACCAGAAACGGCTAAAATGTGCATCGAGCCTGTACCGACATAAGCATCTTTAACCTCTTCCGTCACAGCGTCGCGATAGCCGAGTATGAGGGCAGAGCCAACGGCGAATTCACGTTCAGTAGGCAGATGTGTTTTGAGGATTTCGAGCAACCGCCTTTGCCAATTTGAAATGGTTTGGACAATAGGATTAGCTCTATTTTGGGCTAATGTTTTTATATCTTCATTTTGTATAAAAGATTGATAATGAATGTTTTGAAAATGTAAATAACGTTGAAAATCAAACGCGTCGGGGTTCTTAGGTGGTTCAACGGCTGCGATTTTTCCTTCGGTTAAAACAAGGTCGCCATACTGAGGGGGCTGTTTCAACAGTGAATCTTTTTTCAGATACACAAGCAGATTTCCAGAAACGTCGTGCAATGAATCGGCTTCATTGCCCATTTTTTGCACCGCTATGGTTAAGCGAAAATTTGTCGCTTTTTCAACTCGGTCGGTAACGACACCGATGATCATTTTGTCGTCTGAATCATTTAATTGTTTTTCAAAATGGTTTGAAGCACTCCTTTCATTGTGATAAAAAAAGGATTGATAACCCAACAAAAACAAAAAAATACTGAGGGGTATGCCAAACACCCAACGCCTTTGAAAGGTCGTCTTTATAAAACTCAAAAAAATAATGCAAAGCATTGATAATGAAAGAATTACATTGCCAGAAACAGGCGAATCAAGTTGCCAAAATGTTGCACCAATAATGCCCAAATCAAAGGGCATAAATAGACGAACAAAGGGCATTTCACGCCAGTTGATTAAGTTTGTTTTCATAGTTGTGGTTTTAATTTAAGTCATTTTTGCAAATGCGATGGTGGCAAAATTTATTTTCATGCTTCGATTGGCTTCTAAAAGTGCATTGGCGCAACTTTCTAAGGTTGCACCAGAGGTCATCACATCATCAACAATGAGTATATTTTTATCGCTTAATAGGGAGGGGGTGGTTACATGGAAAACATCTTCTGTATTGCTCATGCGTTCAAGGCGTGACATTTTGGTTTGGGTTTCTGTCATCTTTATTTTTTTCAAAACAGACAACACAACTGGTTTATTTAGGACTTCTGACAATCCATTTGCAAAAAGCTCTGCTTGGTTGAAACCCCGTAGGATGCGTTTTTGTGGGTGCATCGGCACTGGGATAATGTAGTCAATGTCTTGAAAATGAGGCTGTTGTGCCAGTTTTTGACCCAAACAACGCCCCAACTCAAAAGCGACTTCTCGTTTATCGTCGTACTTGATTTGATGAATGAGGTGTTGCGTTTTACTCTTTTTGGTAAAAAAGAACAAAGCTGTTGCTGTTTCGATGGGTAAACGTCCATCAAAACGCTCTGTGAAAGGATTCTTTTTTGACAAATGAAAATCTGTTTCAGGCAGTGTCGCTTGACAGTCTAAACAAATAAAATTTTCATCAAAAGTGATAGGCTGGCTGCAAGCCACACACAAGCGTGGAAAAAGGAGGCTCATAAAGTCATCCCACGGTTGCACCCATTTACGGAGTAGGAGGGTTTTCGGCATAGCATTTGGTTTTTGAAAAAAAAACGTATTTTAATTTTGCAAATAACTGTAAATCAATTATTTACAAATAAACAACGAATTTATAACAATGTCAATACCCCTCAGTAAAAATATTTTGGTGTTCTGTACGAGGACTTGAAATTAATTACTTTTTCCAATAATGAATCGTTAACTTTGTGATGTGGAAATTCATTCACACTTGCCTCAATTCGTTGCGGCAATCTAAAATTCAATAAAATGAGTAAAGACAAAGGGGTTAAAAACGTTAAAAAAGCACCCGCAGACAAAACGTCTGGCAAAACCAAACCTGTATCGGATTACAAATCTGAAAGCAAAAGCAAGCAGACTTCAAACGATACTTTTGCGCCGAAAAAAAAGGCTTAAATCAAAAAAAGACCCCTCAGTATTTTTGCTTTCAAACACATTTGAGTCTTTGAAGGGCTAAATACTGAGGGGCCATAAATTTCTTTTGTTTCCCTTTTTCAAGCAAAAAGCTATTTTTCTCTCATTTCTTGCATCAATTTAGCCCAAGCCCGTTTCGTGGCTTCAAAATCGTTGAAATGTTTGACAACATTTTTGCGATAATAGGCTAACTCCTTGTGTATTTTTTCAAAATCGTTCGTCTCGAAATAAACACCCAGTTTTGGAATCGTCCGATTCAATTTTTCTTCCATTTCTATCATGGTCTGCTGGAATCTTTCGCGTTTGGTGATGTAAACCAACAACGGTTTGTAGCGCACCCAACCGATAGTCGCATTAATAAAACGTTTAAGGTTAACGGGTGAAACGCTGTCAATGGCATCTAAACTAACGGGTAATGCACCGTTCAAAATATTATTATACATCGAAAAGCCATCGTGAAATGTATAGCAAGGCACTTTCAGAACCTTTACTTTTGAGAGCGCAGTACTCATAAATGTATCTTCGCCTCTTGCGCCTGGTGGATTGTAAAAAGGTGGCAAGTTTTCGGTGTTACTCAAATTGAAACACAGGTTTGCACCTGAAATAAACTTCATACCAGAGTCTTCTATAACTTCAGTAACAATGGATTTATTCAAAAGGTCTTCATCCGCATAAGTAACGCCTTTATTGTAAACAATGACATTTTTAATCTTTTCCCAAGTAATAATGTCGTTACTGAGGGCTTCAATGAATTGTTTGAAGTCTTTTTCAGTCAAGACATCATTAAAACGAATATATGGAATTGGTGAAATATAGCCACAATGATGACCATGTGTAATGTCAGCATCTGCACTATATTTCAAATGTGTACCAATCACGCTTTGTCCCATCCAAACGAGTTTATGGTACTTGTTTTTCATAGTCGCCATCGGATATTCGTCGTCATCAATAAAAATGAGCCTATCCATTTTGTTTTTTATGGCAAAATAGGTGATGACGTTCCTTTTTTTACCATACCCTTCCCCAAACAGCATTTCTGCTTCTGTATCTTTGAGAATACCGTCATCTTTTAGGTTTTGAATTTCTGTTTTAATCTTATCACCGCCATAAAAATGGATAGAATCCACCATTTGAGCTAATTCAGGTGGTATGTTTTTGTAGTCGCTGGCTTGAGTACTTTGGTATTTTAAATCATAAGCCACAAAAATATGTAGCCGAATATTTTTGTCTTGAACCAGGCCATGTTCAAGCCAGTTGTTGATGTATGACCGAAGCACATTTTGAAAATGTTTTCGACCTGTCACAAATCCAATTCCGATGTTTAGTTTCATTTTTTTTGCTTTAAACCCCCTCCGTATGTTAACCATACAATGGTCAGAACCAAGTCATTTTGTTAAGTTATAGACATAAAGGCTTAGGCGCATAGGACTGATAATCAATGGATTATGTGTCTATGCGCCTAAGAAGTTCAAATCAAATAATTGTGTGCGCGTTTGTCAAATAGAACCTTGAAGGTTTCAACTATCGTTTAGTGAGATGATAAAGGTCTTTTCTTCTGTCTTTCAGATTTTTCACGCTGCCGTAGTTGTGCAGTTCTTTCAAAAGGTCTAAATCCAAATCTGAAATTAATATCATCTCAGAATTCGGTGTGGCTTCTGACTTGATACCATTGGTCGGGAAAGGAAAATCACACGGCGTAAAAACCATGGATTGGGCATATTGAATGTCCATATTATGTACATTTGGCAAGTTGCCGACGCTGCCTGCTATGGCCACATAACATTCATTTTCAATGGCACGAGCCTGTGCGCAATAACGAACACGTGAGTAGCCATTTTGCGTATCGGTCAAAAAAGGAACGAACAAAATATCCATTTCCTCATCTGCCAACAAACGACTTAACTCTGGGAATTCAACATCGTAACAAATCAAAATGCCAATTTTGCCGCAATCCGTTTCATACGTTTTTAATATGTTTCCCCCTTTCAAACCCCAAACCTTTTCTTCGTCGGGCGTGACGTGTAGTTTTTCATATTTCTCAATTGTACCATCTCTTTTGCACAAATAACCCACATTGTGTAGGACATCGCCCACCAATTCGGGCATACTCCCAGTGATGATATTGATATTGTAAGAAATAGATAATTTGGAAAATGCTTGAACAACGTCCTCTGTGTAACCCGCCAATTTTTTTATCGCATCCGCCTCACCAAGGTGATTGTATTTTGCCATCAATGGCGCATTAAAATATTCGGGAAAAAGCGCGAAGTCACTTTTATAACTACTGAGCGCATCAATGAAATATTCCGCTTGTTGCATCACTTCACTTAAGTCTTTGTAAGGGCGCATTTGCCATTGAATCAAACCAAGGCGGACAACTCGTTTATTGCTTTTGGCAATATGGGTCGGTTTTTCGTAGTAAATATTCTCCCATTTCAGTAAAACGGCATATTCCATAGATACCACATCGCCTTCGAGATAGCCTTTAATGACCTTTATGGGATGAAAATCATTCGACATTTGAAAGTCCAAAACAGGGTCGTGAATTTCTTTTGACCTTACTTTTTTGATGTATTCCTTTGGGTTCAATTCGTCCGCGTACTTATGATAATTGGGTATTCGACCACCGAAAAGGATACTTTTTAAGTTCAGTTTTTCGCATAATTCCTTCCTGTATTCATACAAACGTCTGCCCAGACGCAGACCTCTAAATTCAGGCGTAATAAATACATCAATGCCATAAAGCGTATCGCCCTTATCTGTATGTGTATCGAAAGTATAGTTACCAGTTATTTGCTTGTAGGTGTGTTGCCCTTCAAATTTGCTGTAATCAACGATGATGGACAAAGCACAACCTGCGATTTTGTTGTTGGCTTTGATGACAACCTGTCCATCGGGGAATTTTTTTAATAACACATCAATTTGGGCTTCTTTCCAATGGGAGTTAGGCATAGAAGGGTACGAGGCAATCATGGCTTCTTTAAATTCGGGGTAATCTTCTTTTGTTAAATACGTTAATTCAATATTTTGAATCTCTTGTTGCATATAATTAAATTTATAATAAAGAAAAGGTTTAGAAGTTTCTCCATAAAACTTCTGCATTATCACAAAACTAAGGAAAAAAATGACAAAACAGTTATTCTGACCCCTTATACTGAGGGGGGGTATAAAAAAATATGTTTCAAAAATGACAAAACAGTCGCGGGAGTATCAAAAATTTGTTTTCGACAAAGTAAGGTTTTACATGTCCTAAGTGCTTATTCACGTACTTATTCATAGTATACGCACCTTTTTCAGGGTATTTATTTGCATAATATTAAAAAAATGGGATTATTTTTTTGGTGAATTCATTTATATGCTTTACTTTTACACAATAATTTAAATTCAATTATCCAGAAGTAGTTTAAAAAGAATTTTCCTTAACTTTTACAAATTATCGTTTAGCTTTTTGCTTTTATTTCTGCGATATCAAGATAGTTTTTGTGTTTATTTGTTTGGGTTAGAAGCCCTTGCCCTCGCGGCGAGGGTTTTCTTTTTTTAGGGCAAATGCTTAAATTCTAATAAAAAAAATGGCTGTATGATTTTTTATCGTACAGCCATTTTTATGATATAACAATTTATAGTTGCCAATTTTGCAGCAATTGGATATAGGTATTGATACCTTGTTCTATTTCTTTTACATAAACAAATTCATCAGCCGTATGTGACCGCGCGGAATCGCCTACACCGATTTTTAGAGTTGGAAAGGGCATCAAGGCTTGGTCACTCAAGGTCGGTGAGCCATAATAGGTTAAGCCCAATTCAAGACCCCTCAGTATGAGTGGATGTTCCAATCCTATTTTTGATGAATTTAAGCGAAACGAACGCGGTACAAGTTCCGATTCTACTTCTTTTTGAATGATTGCTAAGACCTCTTGATTTGAGTAACATTCATTCGTCCGAATATCTATGACAAAACGACATTCATCAGGCACAACATTGTGTTGCGTTCCCGCCTGTATCTGTGTCACAGACATCTTTATGGCACCCAATAAGTCCGATTTTTTATCAAATTCAAATTGTCGAATGGTTTCAATATCCGCCAATGCCTTATATATAGCATTCACGCCTTCTTCACGTGCGGCATGACCCGCTTTTCCTCTGACAATGCCATCCACAACCATTAATCCTTTTTCGGCAACCGCCATTTGCATCAAAGTCGGCTCTCCAACGATACCGAGTGAAATAGGAGGTAAGTCATGTAAAACAGATTCCACACCGTTTTTTCCAGAAATTTCTTCTTCGGCAGAAGCCAACAAAATGAGGTTAAAAGGCAGTTTTTTATCATGAAAATGACAAAAAGCGGCAATAAGTGACACCAAAGACGCTCCAGCATCATTTGAACCCAAGCCATAGAGTCGCCCCTTTTCTATATCGGCTCCGAAAGGGTCGCGCGTCCAACCTTGTACGGGTTTTACGGTATCGTGGTGTGAATTCAAAAGCACCGTTGCCCCCCCCTCAGTAAAATGCTTGTTTTTAACCCAAACATTATTGCCTTTTCGCTCAGTGGGAATATCTTCTTTATGAAAAAAGGCTTCGATGATGTTAGCAGTTCTATCTTCTTCTCTGCTGAATGAAGGCGTGGCGATGAGGTCCTGAAGCAGTGTGGTATATCTTTTTAACATGTTTATTGTTCGTGGATTCGTTATTCGTAAACAGCTAATGATTCTGCTAATGATGACTCGACAATAGTTGGCTTATTCACACCATCGTATTGCACAATCATATTATATTCACACGATTCTATAATGCCTTCTTTTTCAAAGAGTTGAAAATCAAAATGGATTGGAAAGACCATAAAACTATATTTATTGTGATTTAAATGCAAGGTATTTATAAGTTTAAACTTCTCTGCTTTTGGCGTTTCTTCAACAAACAAAACCTGTGGTTTTACTTTGCTGTATGCGTAATAATCAATTGTTATTAACTCATGCAAAATAAGGTCGTCGGCATATTCTTTTTTTACAAAATCATAAATAATGCTATAAACATCTTTCAACGTATATTTATGAAAATCCTTTTTTTCTACAAAAAAACTGCCCAAACCAATGAAAAAATCGAAAATGCTGTACTTTTCTGTTACATAGCGCAGTGAATTCTGCGTTCTTTTTTTGTTCCAATAAATTTCAAGGGCATTTTCTAAAATCTCAATTTGATGCAATTCAGCTCTTGACAAATAATTACTTTCGATGATTTGATAGGGTGGATTTGGGTCATAGACAAAGCCATGTTGTTCCGCTTTGTGGCGTACAGGCGTGCCTTTCAAAAACTTCAAAAAGCCCAATTGCAATTCAGGTGGATAGAGTTTAAAAACTTCTTCAAAACTGTATTTGATGTCGTCCCAATAGTCCAAAGCCATGCCCACAATGAGGTCTAAGTGCATCTCAACATAACCTTCCAATTGCTTGATAATACCCTTGGTTTTTTCAAAACTTTGTTTGCGGCTGACCTCTAAATTCGCTTTTTGATTCACCGTTTGTATGCCAATTTCAAAGCGAAACAAGCCTTTTGGCACCCGTTCTTTGATGAATTTGATGATGTCGGCATGTAAAATATCCGCGGTTATTTCAAATTGGAAAACATTGTCGGGACGGTGATTTTCTAAAATAAAAGTGAATATATCTATCGTAAAATCTCTCTTTATGTTGAAAGTTCTATCCAAAAACTTAATAACCCGTCCGTTTTGCATCAAAAACAAAAGAATCGCTTTGATGTCTTTATTGGGCAAATACCGCACTTTGTTGTCCAAACTGGCCAAGCAAAACTCACATTTGTAAGGACAGCCACGTGACGTTTCGATGTATGCGACTTTATTGTATAAAGTCGCTTTATCTTCGTTTTGATAAGGCATTACATCGCTGTAACTTTGCAAATCAAAAGTGACAGAACTGGCGTGAAAATGCACCTCTTTTCCTTGTTTTCTAACTAAATTAGAGACATTTTCGACATTTGGATAAGATTCTAAAAACTCATGAAACGGAATTTCACCTTCGCCTGTAATGATGTAGTCAATTTCCTCAATGGCAATCACATCTTGCCAATCATAACTGACTTCTGGACCACCAAGCAGGATTTTTACTGAGGGGTTACGTTTTTTTATTTTTTTAATGACTTCAAGGGTCTGCGTGATATTCCAGATATAACAACTGAACGCCACGACATTGAAGTTCTTACAAAAATCCGCCACATCGTCTTGCGGTTCATTAATCGTAAATTCCTTCCACTCAATGCCCTCACGGTCTTTGTTCAGTTCGTATAAAAGCCTGATAGCCAAGTTGATATGGATATATTTGGCATTCAGTGTTGTTAATAATACACGCATTTTTTATATCAGTTAAGTTTTTTTGCCACTTGCCCACAATAGGGCAATGCCTAAAACGAGCATCGCTGCGCCCGCAAACAGGTTCAAATTGGGCCCAAAGGTCTTACTTGTTGTTGAGATATAAGGCATAAAGACCAGTAAAACACCGACAATGGTGAAAAATAGTCCTATGACATAGCGTAGGTCGTTGAGTTTTTCCATTTTTTTAGATTTTTTGTTAGAGATGTTTCTAAAAGTACCCCCTCAGTATTTTAGTGAAAATGCCTTGTCCGACAACTCGAATAAGGCATTTTCAAGGGAAATTCTTTAAAATTGAAGCTATTTCTCCTTTTTTTCTTTTTGAAATTCCGTGAGAACACGGTCAACATGCTCTATATCTAAATTGAGAACATTAGAAATCATGGGCATCTCCATACCCGATTGCCAAAGATTTATGATGTAAACTTGGCGTTCTTGTTCAAAAGAGGCACGTTCTTTCTCTCTACCTTTCAAATAAAGGCTATCCGTTTCAATATCATAATGTATGGGCATGTCTTCTGTAATTTTAATTGTTAAACTTTCTATTTTTCTAAGTCGGGACAACATCACCAACTGATTGATATATACTTTTAAAACGCGCTTATTTTTGACAACTTTCTTTAAGTTTTCAAGGATTTTTCGCAAAATCGTTTCCGTTTCGTGTGGCTGATAGTCGGTTAGAACAGCGGTTAAAATCACTTCTGGTATTTGAGAACTTAATAATTCGTCAGTGTTCAAACCCTGTACATCAATCAGGTCAAAACCCGAATAAATTTCTTCGGGATTGAGTTCTGTCCGCATCGTTGGTTTTTTTGAACCCAAATAAACAACAATATGTCGAATAGGCAATTGATAACGCTTTAACGACATGCCGTGATATTCACCAACTCGATAAATCATAATCGGGTTGTCACCACTTTCAAATTCTAAATGCAAGATAAAGATTTCTCCTGTATCGGTTTCGATTTTATAGAAAAAATCCATTTCCAACTCAACCGTTGTTTGCATTTTTTCTTTTAAAGGTATCGCTTTCACGATTTTAACACCGAGACGTTTTTCAACCAAGGGTCTGAAAATCGTTTCAATATTTTCTCTTAAAATTTTGTCAAACGCATTACCCTCTTTTTTAGGGGGCTGTTCTGCGCCTTTCGGTTTGGTTGTTTGTCTTTTAGCCATCGAATGAAGTTTTCAAATCAGTTAATGTTTGCCAATACAAAAATAAGTGTTTTGTGGCTGAATGTCAACTTCTTCCCCCCCTCAGTATAAGACAGTTCTTAAGCAAAAATCAAGTTCAAAATCACACAAGCCACCGTCACAATAATCGCTAACGGCACGGGGCGCAAATACCATTCTTTATTTTCATCTGAAGCAAAAGTCGTCTCGGTGTAGGTTAAGCCTTTGAGTTGGGCGGCTGGTGTCGGTTTTGTCAACAAACTGACGACAATTGTGATGACAATATTGGCAAAAAACGCCATCCATGCGATATTAAACGCATGACTTAAACCACTACCATACTCGTGCATAGGCATAATCCAACCGCCTTTGCCTTCGGCAACCGTTAAACCATGCACCAAAGCCGCTGTCAGAGTGCCGCCGAGTAAACCTGCAAATGCACCATGTCCTGTTGCCCGTTTCCAAAACATACCCATAAAAAAGGTGGCGAAAATAGGCCCATTGAAAAAGCTGAAAACGATTTGTAAAAAGTCATTGATATTATTAAAACTTTGCGCCAAATAAGCCACACCGATAGAAACCACAATGCCAACAACCGTCGTGACCTTTCCGACATATAAATAATGTGTGTCCGAAGCATTTTTATTGATGTATGCTTGGTAGATGTCAAACGTCCAAATCGCATTGAAAGCCGTAACATTGCCCGCCATACCCGACATAAAAGAAGCCAAAAGTGCCGTTAATCCTACGCCTAACAAACCTTCTGGATAGTAATGTGCGATGAGCGAAGGCAACGCCATATTGTAGTCAGGACCGCCATCAGCACCCACAGGCAGTGCGTAACTTTCCGTGAAATAAGGTAAGGCTACTGCAATCAAACCGGGGAAAATGACGATAAAAGGCATAAACATCTTAGGAATGGCTGCCAAAATCGGTGTTTTCATACTGTCGGACATGTTTCTCGAAATCATCGCACGTTGTACGACCAAAAAATCGGTACACCAATAACCAAAAGACATAGCCATGCCCAAACCCATGACAAGCCCAAATGAGTCAACACCCATCGGATTATCGGCGGCATTGCCCATGTATTTCCAAGAAGAAGTCATCGTTGCGGGCAGTTTTGCAACAAGGCCGTCCCAACCACCGATTTCATGTAAACCGACAAAAACGACGGGCGCAATGCCAAAAACGATGAGAAAAAACTGCAAAACTTCATTGTAAACCGCACTCGTCAAACCACCTAACAAAATATAAACCATGACGATACCTGCCGAAAGCAAGACGGACATATCAAAATTCCAACCCAGAATGGCTTCTAACAACCGCGCAAGTGCATACATCGAAATGCCCGACGAAAAGACGGTCATTATGCCAAAACTGACCGCATTGACAGCACGTGTTTTTTCATCAAAACGCAATTTCAAGTATTCAGGAACAGTCCGCGCTTTGCTGCCATAATAAAAAGGCATCATCATAACACCCATAAAAACCATAGCAGGAATAGCACCAACCCAGTAAAAATGGCTCGTCATAATGCCATATTTTGCCCCAGAAGCTGCCATACCGATGACTTCTTGCGCGCCCAAATTGGCAGAAATGAATGCCAAACTTGTTATCCAAAGCGGAATTGAATGACCGCTCATCAGGTAGTCATTGCTCGATTTTATTTGTCTTTTGACGAGCCAACCCACGCCAACAACAAATATAAGATAGAGGGTAATGATGCTGTAATCAGCGAAATGCAGGTCAAAGTGTAGCATATTGACATTTTTCGTTTTGTTTTAAAATATGTTATTCACTCCAAGAATTCTGTCCATTAAAAGGCATACACGCCACATATCCGCCTGGAATAGGGTCGTAAACCAATAAGTCTTTATTGATTTTTTCTGACGTGAAGTAAGCCATCAAAGTCAAGCCTTTCAGTCTGCGGTAAAAAGTAATCGGGTCAGGGTCTTTGACCAAAGTGATGCCCCACATCGACGGCGGAAACTTAGCGGCTTCCTTGTCCATTTTCAATAGCAAAGCTTCGCGTTGCTCCGTGGTACATTCGTCGAAATACTTGCCGTTGGTTTTCTTACACGTTTCTTCCAACTTGTCAAGTCCCGCCACGAAGTCTTTTTGTTCCGCTTCGGAGAGCATTTTTTTCAAGACTTTGTCTAAAAATTGTGGTACACCGATGTCCTTTGCGCCTGGTGTTGCGGTGCGTGGTAATATCGTTTCCGTCATTTCTGCCAGCGTATTGGCTTGATTTGTTGTGAAAAACTCTGGTTTCCAAGCCAAAGTGACGTTTCTTGTTTCGTTTTTACAAGAAATGAATGTTTCTGTTAATGCTCCTGCGGTTACGGCGTAGCCGAAAAGCAAAGCGGTATGTTTTAATGCGTCTCTACGTTTCATCGTTTATAGTTATGAATGATAAATGATGAATTCTGAATGTTTTTTTTGTCATTCTGAACGCAGTGAAAGAACCTAAATATCAAATACAGGTTCTTTCACTTCGTTCAGAATGACAAAAAAACATTGTAATTCATTGCCTATCAATTATTTAAAGACTTTTATTTTTTAATGCCTTAACTGCAAAATCAACCGCCCGTGCCGTCAAAGCCATATAAGTTATCGAAGGATTGACGCAAGATGACGAAGTCATACACGCCCCGTCTGTAACGAAGACATTTGGCACCCCATGAATCTGATTGTTGCCATTCAAAACCGACGTTTTAGGGTCACGACCCATGCGCGCTGTACCCATTTCATGGACACCATTGCCGAAACCACCCGCATTGTCAAACTTCAAAACGTCTTTGAAACCTGCATTTTCAAGCATTTCCGCAGCATCATTTTTGATTTGTTCGCGCATTTTCATTTCATTGTCTTTCAATTCGGCACTAAAAACCAATTGTGGCATACCAAAAGCGTCTTTTTTATCTTTATCCAAACGCACACTGTTGTCATGGTTAGGCAAAATTTCGCCAAAGCCCATCAACTGCATGTCCCAACTGCCTGGCTTGAAAAGCCCATCTTTGAACGCTGCACCGACCCCCTCAGTATTATTGCTGCCACGACCCCAACCCTGACGTTCTGCAAAGCCTTGATAGCCAAAACCACGTAGGAAATTAGGGTTTTTGGATTGTGAATCGAGGTTGACATAACGCGGAATGTAAATACCCGTCGGACGACGACCTTTGTAATATTGGTCTTCCATGCCGTCAAACGAAGCCATTGCGCCGATGTGGTAATGATGATCCATAATATTATGACCCAATTCGCCACTGTCGTTGCCCAGACCATTTTGGAAACGATTGGAAGTAGAATTCAACAAAATTTGGGTAGATGCTAACGTAGAAGCACAACAGAAAATGACTTTTGCATAAAACTCTGTCATCTGCTTCGTTTCACTGTCAATGACGCGGACACCCGTTGCCCGATTCGTTTTTTCATCCAAAATGATAGAGTGAACAATAGAATTGGGGCGAATCGCAAAGTTTTTAGTCATATTTGCCGCAGGCAAAGTCGCCGAATTGCTGCTAAAATAAGCACCATAAGGGCAACCACGTGAACAACGATTGCGATATTGACACTGCCCACGACCCAAAGCCAAATGCTGCGGTTGAGGCTCGGTCAAATGCGCTACGCGACCTATCGTTACGGGACGACCTTTAAATTTAGAAGCCACTTCTTTTTTGAAATGTTTTTCTAAGCAGTTCATTTCCATCGGTGGTAGGAAATAGCCATCAGGTAAATGTGGTAAACCTAATTTTTCGCCACTGACACCGACAAATTTTTCGACATACGTGTACCACGGAGCTAGGTCTTTGTAGCGAATAGGCCAGTCAACGGCAATACCTTCTTTGGCATTGGCTTCAAAATCCAAATCACTCCACCTATAAACCTGTTTACCCCAAGTGATAGAACGACCACCGACGTGGTTACCCCGAATCCAATCAAACCGTTTTTCTTCGACGTAAGGGTTTTCAAGGTCATCAGTGAAAAAATGCTTAGTCGTTTCACCCACAAAACCGCTTCGGATTTGAATATGATACTTTTTTATGTCTTCGGGACTCAAGCCACCGCGTAATTCCATCTCCCACGGCTCGGTCATCATCGTCGGATAGTCTTCGACGTGGTTGACCATGCGCCCTTTTTCAAGTACGAGGGTTTTAAGACCTTTTTCACACAGCTCTTTTGCTGCCCAACCACCACTCATACCAGAGCCAATGACAATCGCATCATAAGTACTGGTTTTGTTTAATGTTGTATTTAAATTTGCCATAATTAAATTTCGTTTTAAGTGCCAAATGTAATTAATAATTTTACTTTTTTGTATTTGAACCCCCTCAGTATTTTGATAATTTTACAAACGGAAACACTTTTAGAAAATGTTTTAAACCTCCAAGCTATTTAAATATGTACGATGTTAGGTGTGCGATGTACAATGTATAGGTGTTAGGTGTTGACCGCCCCAAAAATAGAATCTAATATCGTACATATGTACGTAAACAAAAATAAACGGGAAATTGGATTCCGTGCGGATATTTGACAATCAACGCTTTACGTCCATTCATCGTTCATCATTTATCATTCATCATTACTTAAAAGCATTACCATATTTGTCAATTAAGGCTATCTTTGTCCGTACTTAAGGTGTTAAATTCTTTTTCATTAATAATTTCATAAATATCTGATTTTCAATTTTTTATAAACAAAAAAATATGTCAAAATTAAAAACTGGACGCTTGCTTTTTGCACTTTGTCTTTTCATAGCCCCCCTCAGTATTTTTATGATTTCTTGTGGCAATAACGATGTGCCTAAGACATTGCCAATCATCGGCGAACGTTTAGGCTTGATGGCTACGGGCGATACGATTTACCCAACGATTCCTGATTTCAGTTTCACCAATCAAAATGGTGAAACGGTGACAAATGCTGATTTTGAAGGTAAAATATACGTCGTGGACTTCTTTTTCACGCATTGCCCAACGATTTGTCCTAAAGTAACGGCGCAGATGTTGCGGGTGCATGACCGATTTAAGGATTCATCAAACGTTCTGTTATTGTCACATTCGATTGATCCTAAACACGATACGATTGGTCGTTTGAATGAATATGCAGGGAAATTAGGTGTTGTTGCCCCAAAATGGCAATTTGTCACTGGCGAGAAGGATTCTATTTTCGGAATTGCTGACGATTATTTCAGCATTGCAAAAGAAAACCCGAATTCGCCTGGTGGTTTTGACCACTCTGGTCGCCTTATTTTAGTAGACAAAAAACGGCATGTGCGTTCGTTTTGTGATGGCACAGATGCGAAAGATGTTGACCGTTTTATGGGTGATGTGTTAACATTGTTGCGAGAGCAATAATTTCTTTGAGGCATACTGATAAAGCAAACGCCCTAAATTGTCATTTTGAACAATTTAGGGCGTTTGCTTTTTTACAAATGAAAGCTGTCAAAAACTACACGGTTCAACCGTCATATCGCCATTTTCGACCAAAACATTTTCGACGCTACAACTGACATTACCGCTTTTGAAAGTAATGGTATGCCGTTCTTTACTCGATTTGAACTCAATATACTGAGGGGTCCCCCAAATATCTTTTTTCAATTGTTTATCAACATTTTGTCCATCTACAAAAATTTCAGCATTCCTCATTTTTCCTTTCAGAATCAAGCGTACTTTAAAGGTTTTTACCTCTGGTTCGGTTGTCGTAATCACGCCACCCGTTGAAGGTGTTATTTTTAAATCAATTTTGATTTTTTCTGGTGTCGTTGGATTTGACTGGACAGCAGTATCGGGTTTGTTGCTTGGTTTGGTTACCTCAGGCACCTTTTTTTTAGGTGTTTTTTGCCCTTTCCCACTGTTTGTAGTACCCTCCTTAGTGCCATTCTTTTTATTTGCCAACTTCTCAACTGAATGAGAGGCTTGTGTTGAGGCAGAGACCTCGAATTCTCGACGTTGCGGCACTTTGTTGGCTTGAACTTGTGGCGTATTGCCGTTGGTTTTCGGAGTATTCGTTTGAGCAATCTGTTCGTTTGGCAACATATTGATGTCGCCTGGTTTAGTTATTATTTTTAACGAATCATTTTCAAAACCCGATGGTGTAGTATTAGAGCCATTATGTCCGCTTTTATTATCATTATTTGCGACATCAACAGGTACTTTTGGCGGTAAAACATACTGTTTGACACCAACATACCCCGCAAAAGCCATCACAAGAATAGCCGCAACAGAAGCAATACCCGAAACCGTAAAACGCTTAGCCGCGGGTGATGTCGCAGCGGCAGCTCGGTTGGTTTCAGTCGTCACATAATTAAGGTGTATGGTTGAATCTTCAAAATGCGTTGCCGCAGGTTGTACCGCGACTTCACTTGCCTTGGCAGCAGCTGGCGGCTCCTCGATTTGGCTGATAACGAACACTTCTTTTTCTAAAACAATGTCGCGTTTACGCTCTTTGCCATTGACTTCTTCAATGACAGACACTTTCAGAGTCAGGGGGTATTTGCCTTCACGCAAGGCTTTGACCATAAAAAGCCATTGAGTATAGTCATCATCACATATAAATTGCTCTTCTTCTGTAATGGTTCGGACACTAAACGTAGGCGTTTCGTTGAAATCCACCAATTCGACACCCATGACTTCGGCTATTCTTACGTTTTCAATTGTCGTATTTTCATCTTTTTGTAAGTCGCGGAGTAAGGTTTCGTCGTCATAAGCGATGCGGACGATGCAACGGCGTTCTTTGCCGACAGGCATTGTGCCAGGGATATTATGCAAAATTCGTCCACTGTTTTTGTTCTTTGCATTGCCTGTACTGAGGGGGGCTGATTTTTCTAATTTTTCAATAATTTCAAGCAGTGCGTAGTTGATTTGAGCCACGGTGCGGTCATAGTCTTCACGCGGTAATATGCCTTTTAATGTAAAATCATTTGAGGCATTTGTATAACGACTTTCCAACAAAGTCACATCAGTTACCAATGAAGGGTCAAAATTGACCACATTTGCGCGCATAATATCGAGTGCTTCATCGGTTTTTCCATCTGCGATGAGTTGCCGTATGGTGAGTATGAAGTCAGGCTTGGTCATTGTAATTTTATTTTAAGACGTGTAGATATAGCAACTTTAATAGTAGATTGTTTTAGTATTTGACAAAATTAAGTTTTTTTTATGTAAAAAAGGGCAATTTTTGTATTTAATCTAAAAGCATTTTTTTTTGAAATAAATTAAGCGACTTTACTATTTTTGGGACTAAAAAAAAAATAACAAGAATGACTCAACCACTATTTGGCATTGACTTAGGCGGCACAAAAATCGAAGGTGTCGTCATCGCCTCAAAAACAGACCCCTCAGTAATTGCCCGTTTGCGGCTACCGACGGAATCCGAAAAAGGCTACGAACACATCATCGAACAGATTGCTCGCGTCGTTTCGATGCTTGAAGAATCGGCAAATCTGAAAGCGACTAAAATCGGCATCGGCGTACCTGGCACCAACGATCCTGTTCAAGGCGTGCATAAAAACGCTAATACGACGTGCCTAAACGGGCAACCTTTCAAAAAAGACTTGGCAACTCGCCTTGGTATCGAAGTTAATATGGCAAACGATGCCAACTGTTTTGCCATTGCAGAAGCCATTTTAGGAGCTGCCCCAGACGTTTTGCCCAATGCAGAAGTCGTGTTCGGAGTCATTATGGGTACAGGTGTTGGCGGCGGGGTCGTATTTAACAGACAGGTTTGGAATGGTCGTCAAGGCATTGCGGGTGAATGGGGACATAATTTTTTAGACGCATCGGGCGGCAAATGTTATTGTGGTCAAATCGGTTGTATCGAAACGGTGATTTCAGGACCTGCGCTTGAGCGTTTTTATTTCTCAAAAACAGGTGTCAAAAAGAAACTCCGTAAAATCATGGACAGTATCGAAACCGATGCGGCAGCCAAGGAAACAAAGGAACGGCTCATCTATTTTTTCGGTAGAGCTATCGCAACCATTGTCAATACACTTGACCCAGATGCCATTGTGTTGGGCGGTGGTGTCGGCAATATTTCAGAGCTTTATACTGAGGGGGTCGCGGAAGCGGCAAAATATATCTTCAATCCACGTCTTGATACGGTGTTTTTGAAACCGAAATTGGGGGATTCGGCGGGGGTGTTTGGGGCGGCTTTGTTGTAAAATATCATTTTTCAAACAGTTACTTGCCAAACAATCAAAGTACGGTCATCACTCGCTGAAATCAAATAGTCGTTATAGTTTGACCAAAAAAGGCGATTGACAGAGCGAATATGGCAACCGTGACGAATGGTATCAATCACTTTTAAGAGTTTAAGTTCTGATTTTTCAGTGTCTAATTGCCAAATTTTAATGGTTCTATCACGACTGGCTGTCGCAAAAAGGGATGGATTTTTAGGGTGAAAAACAATGGAATTGATGGTAAAAAGATGGGCTGGAAGCGATTCGAGGATAGGTGAATGAGCCTTTTTGCCCCCCTCCCGACTATTTCGGGATGTGCCATCAGTATTTTTATTCAAAATGCTTAATGTCAAATGCGCATCACGTCCGCCAGTCAACAAATAAGCACTGTCGGGCGAGTAGCGAATGGCAAAAATAGAATTATCATGTACTTTTTGCCAAACATCTTTTAGTTCTAATGTTGTGGCATCAACGAAATAGACGCTGCCATCGCTTGAGCCTATGGCTAATTCATTGCGTTCTTTTGAATAATCAAAGCAGCGTAAACTCTTATGTGATAATTGAAGACTCTCCAATGAACGGTTTTCAGCCAACGACCAACGTGTTAAAATGCCATCTCCGCCTATCGTAAGCAATTGATTATCAATGATTTTTAAATCAAAACAACCTTTGCCGCCATGATGTGCCACGTTGCGTATGAGCGTAGGTTCAGCAAGGTCAACAAACCTTACACCGCCGTCCATATCACCTGCAATAATTTTGTTTTGATTTTTTATAAAAAGAAGAGAAAAGATATTGCGCTCAACTTTAGCAACCAAACGCCCAACATCAGGCTTCGCTAAATCCCATTCGACAACCCAACCGTCGCCCGCACCACTTAAAATGTGCAGTTCATCGCCCCCCTCAGTAATAGCGAATATGGCTCCCGTATGCCCTGTCAATTGTGCTATTTTTGTTACATCCACTTCAATATTCAGTATTTATTCACTTAAATTAAAAGTCAAACGTCTAAGCATAAAACATTGAAAATCAATGTCTTATTCAGCATTCACCATTCGCCATTCACCATTCACCATTAAATTAAGGTCTTTTACGTGATGCCAAATAATTCACCAAATCGGTATATTTCGTTGTAAATCGCTTTGCCACTTCATCGGATACCCGTAAGCCATCAATATAAGGGATGATAAGCGTATCGTATTGATTGTCTTTCAGCAGTAAGTCCCTACGCATTTTTTCCGCCGAAGCAAAGTCTTGAAACAAGCCAACCGAATAGGAATAGACCCCCTCAGTACCCGCTGCTTCCATCATGGCATCGCCATATTTGACGAGGATTTCATTGTCATATATCCTTTTAGTCGTTACAATTTGAATTTTATAACTCAACCCTGTGGCATGAACTTTCAAACGGTCGCCTGCAGAATTCGCCATAAAAGCCGAAACAGCAGGTGCGTTGTTATGAATAATCACAGGTGCAGATGGTGTTTCTAAATCACTCATCGTCAGATCCACACGCCGATTCAGTTTTTCGCCCGTTGGATTAGCCAAACCATTCACATAAGTTTGGGCTATTGGATATTGACTCCCCACAGCTTTTAAAACGATGTTTTCGTTTTTTAAACCATTGTCAGTCAAGTACTTAGCGATTTTTTCTAAACGTTTCATAGAAAAATATAAATCGAAAGATACTTTTTCTCCTTCTGTATTGTTACCTGTCAAAACGATTTTCAAGTTTGGAAACTGCTTCACCAAATCCAATGCTTTCCGCAATTGTTGCGCATTAGGTCCCCTTAGTAAATCTTCGTCGTTGTCATAAAAAAGTGGGTCTAAGGTCACTTCAATTATTTTTTGCTCTTTTGGTTTATCGGCATTTACCAATGCTTCTTCTTTTTTCATCTGCTCGATGAGGTGAAAAGCGACAGGTACTGAGGGGTTCTGTTCCGATTGAAAATTTTTGAACAGAGCCGTATAAATATCACGCTCCCCAAAACCTTCTTTCCGACTTGAACAAAAATACGCCCTCATGCCGTCCGTTGTCAGCCTAAAAAACATATCGTCACCCGCTGAATTTATCGGTTTGCCGAGATTGGTAGCGGGCATAAAACGAAGACTGTCAGTGTCGAATGTAGATTTAAAGACATCAAAACCACCGATAGAAGCTGTTGAATTGGAAGAAAAGTAAAGTGTTCGTCCATCTTTTGCCAAAAAAGGGGTTGTTTCGTCATAAGCAGAATTGACCCCTTTGCCCAAATTTTTAGGCGTGCGCCAAATCCCATCTGCGAAAACGGTGTAGTATAAATCCAAGCCACCAAAGCCTTCTGGTCGTCGGGCTGCAAAAATGAGTATTGAATCATTGAAAAAACACAGAGAATTATCCCCATTTTCAGGCTGCATTGGTACAGCGAGATTGGGCGGTAAACTGCGCGTTTGGTCTTCCGTTTTGAAGGTATCTACCAAAATATCGCCACTAAAACCATTCATACTCCGGAAAAAAACGAGGGCTTTTCCGTCATCTGTAATGTCCAAAAGCCATTCATCACGAGCTGAGTTGATAAGAATATTGTCTAATCGAGTAGGCAAACGCCAATCACCGCCGTCTATGTCTGTCAAGTAAATATCGTTGAAATAACGTCCGTTTCTAATGTCTGTAAAGCCTTGTTCATTCCTCAAACCACCTTCTGAGTCGGCACGTGCCGATGAAAAATAGATGCGGTCATCAATCGTCGTACTTGGTACGGGAGCAAATTCATCAAAACGGCTGTTGACGGCTTCGCCTAAATTTTCGACCAAAGCCATGTCTGTTTGCGACATTATTTTCAAACGCGAAGCACACCGCAGGACATCGCCCACAACACGGCGGCGTTCAGGGTGTTTTTCGTCTGTAACACTCAAAAAACGTTTGTAATTCTTAATAGCTTCCTTAAAATTCAATTCTTCGTGATAGATGCGTGCCAAGTAGAGTAATACTGAGGGGTCTGGTTTTGGCACATTTAAGGCGATTGGTGACAAATATTGCTTTGCTTTTTGCAACTGATTGGCTTGGTAAGCGGCAATGCCAATGGCTTGGGAGACTTCCAAATCACCACTTTTTTGTTCATCGTAACGCGTCAAAAGTTCTAAGGCTTGGCGATAATTGCCGCGTTCGTACAATTTCATCGCATCGTCTTTGAGTCTGCTCAAAGGTTGTGCGACTATTGTTGTATTTAACAAAAAAAATGTTGCTGATATGAGTAAAAACCGTAAATTCATGATAGACAAAGTAGTAAGGAAATGATGAAATATAAATGATGAATGATGAATTTGCAAAATGTTGATTTTCAACATTTTGCAAAGTGAAGTTTTAAAATTTATTTTTCCATTGTTCCTAAGACAAGATGTTAAAATTATAAAAATTGCAAAATGTAGCGTTTGAGCACGTTATTTTCGCAAAAATAGCCAATTACATTCAAACGCCTGTAATGAGTAAGACGTTAAAACCCATTTTAAATAACACTTTTTTAGCTTCAACAATATCATCACAAAAACCCAAAACGAAACCGCCACCACCTGCACCGCATAATTTTAATTTAAAAACGTCACTGGATAAACCTTCAAGCCAGACATTTTTGACGACTAAGGGTATCATTTCCGTAAAAAAACGATATTGGAAAAAACTTATTTGATGCACAATGTCAAAAAGAAGTCTTGTTTTGTTTTGTAATAATGTCGCAATCGCATCATCCACATACGGCACTAATTCGTTCTCAATCAAGGTATTATAAGAAGGGTCTTGTTCACATTTATTCATATAAAAATGTACAAGCGGCTCTGTTTTGCGGGATTGATGGGTGTCGAGCAAAAACATTTTAGCATCGCTTTTTAGATTATCCAAAACAGCAATTGATTTGTCTTTTTTTATCAAAACGGGCTTTTGAAGATAACTCACCAAAGGGTCAAGCCCAGAACTTGAACCATGAAAAAAACTTTCTATTTTTCCTAAAATAATTTTTAACTCATTGATTGACAAATCTTTATTTAAACCATAAATATCATACATGGCAGCTACCAATGCGCCTGAACTGCCCGCACCATAACCTCGTGGAATATTAGAATTGAAGTATAAACCTTTTTCTAAGGCTTTTTGCACCCCCTCAGTATCTAAGGCGATTTCACCGTTTGCTGCTAAATTTTTCAAATAAGCAACCCATTTCGATAAGTCCAATTGTTTAGAAAAATCAGTTGAATACGCCCAGTGTCCACCAAATTGTGAATAAGGGATTGCCAAAGCCTGTGAGCCACGCAACACGGAATATTCGCCAAAAAGGAGGAGTTTTGATGGATATTGCACTGATTGATAATTGTTTATTGATGATTGATTATTAACTTATGCTATAATGCTTTTTCAGAAAAAACTAAAATTAGAAAGTAGGATAAAACACTTCGAGGTTTATTACGGTTACAAAAATGGGTTTCATCTGAAAATGTTTATTAAATTTGTTGTTCTAAAAACGCATCAAAATATGGATAAAAACACCATTTCACTGCAAAATAAAGCGGATATTCAAACTGTAAAATTGCCTTTGTCGTCTCCTAATTTGGATGAATTAAAAGATGGTTTGCGGTGGTTAGAACGCTTTAACAAAGGAGAAGTTTCTGACGATGACGTTCAGAAATTGGATGAAAAACTTCTTGAACAAGAGTGTAATGTTTGTTATGCGTCGCAATTTGGGTAAGTAACGCCATGTTCCACATGGCGCAACGTAACGCTATGTTCCATGAGGCAAGAAATACAAAAAATCTTGCGCCCAGTGGAACTGGGCGTTACGTTATGTTGCCTTACTTTACTATACAGCCATTCTGGAAACCTTCAGGTGGCGCAACCAACGCCAATTTTCCTTCCGCATTTTCAGCCATCAAGACCATGCCGTTTGACTCGATGCCCATCATTTTGCGCGGTGCAAGGTTCGCTAAAATGACGACTTGCTTACCCACCATTTCTTCGGGCGTAAAATGTTTGGCGATGCCTGACAATATAGTACGTGTTTCAAAACCCAAATCAACGCTTAGTTTTAAGAGTTTATCGGATTTTGGCATTTTTTCAGCCGTCAAAACCGTACCTGTACGGATGTCCATTTTTGCAAAATCGTCATACGTAATCGTGTCTGCAAGCGGTGCATACTGAGGGGTCGCCTCAACTGCTACAACTGCCGTTTCTTCACTATCCACTGTCAACTGTCCACTATTCTCTAAATCTGTCATTTCTAATTTTTTTATTTGCGCATCAATTACTTCGTCTGCGATGCGGGTAAAAAGATGTTCCGTTTCATTTAATGGAGACCCCGCAGTAATGAGTGCCTCGCCGTTCCGCAATTTTGTAAGCATATCTGCCCAATCACCATTTTCTAAATCTTTGATATTCAATATCTTAGCCAAACGTGCCGATGTGAATGGTAAAAAAGGCTGCATTGCAACCGTCAACGCTGCTACTATTTGCATACCCACATTCAACGTTGCGGCGGCGGCATCACGGTCAGCTTTGATGGCTTTCCACGGTTCGTTGAATTGTAAAAATTGGTTGCCATGCGTCGAAATATCCATCACCGTTTGGAGTGCATTTCTGAAATCAAATTTTTCGATGAAATCGCCTAAAAGCTCTAATTCTTTTAATAATTTTTCAATTTCTACTGAGGGGGGCACTTTTGCCGTTGCGTTATCGCTTGACGCAACCGTTACGCCTTCGGCAATAGGTGGTACTTTGCCATCAAAATTTTTAGCGGTCAAAACGACGACACGATTGATAAAATTAGCCAAATTGCCTACCAATTCATTATTATTCGCTTCTTGAAAACGTTTCCAAGTAAACTCTGAATCTTGCAATTCGGGCATATTTTTAATCATATTGTAGCGCAAAACGTCTTGTTTGCCTTCAAAATCCTTATCTTCCAAGTATTCATGCACCCAAACTGCCCAGTTTTTTGAAGTGGAAATTTTACGTCCTTCGAGGTTCATAAATTGATTGGCAGGGACATTGACGGGTAGCACATAGTCGCCATGTTCGCGCAACAAAGCGGGGAAAATCAAGCAGTGAAAAACGATATTATCCTTGCCGATGAAGTGAATCAAAGCCGTATCGTCTTTTTGCCAATAGTCTTTCCACAATTCAGGTTGCCCTTTGTCAATCGCCCATTGTTTTGTTGCCGAAATATAGCCAATCGGCGCGTCGAGCCACACATAGAGCTTTTTAGTGCCTGTTTCGTCAATTTCAGGCGGCACGGGAATGCCCCAATCAAGGTCGCGGGTCATCGCACGCGGCTGCAAACCACCGTCTAACCATGATTTGCATTGACCCATAACGTGGTTTTTCCAATCGGCAGGATTATGCGTTTTGGTAACAATTTCAGGGTTGTGTTCATTTTCCAACTCCCCCTCAGTAATCCAACGGCGCAACCAGTGTTCGTACTTATCAAGTTTCAAAAACCAGTGTTTTGTCGCCTTTTTGATAGGAAATGAAGCAGACAATGTGGAACGAATAGGTGCTTTCAAGTCATTTGGACTTAATGTAGAGCCACATTTTTCACATTGGTCGCCATAGGCATCGGGATTGTCGCAATTAGGGCAAGTGCCGATGATATAGCGGTCAGCGAGAAATGCTTGTTTTTCTTCATCAAAATATTGCTCACTTTCAATGACTTCAAACTCGCCGTTTTTATAGAGTTGGCGGAAAAAGTCTTGTGATGTTTCATAGTGCAAGGGTTCGCTGGTGCGGTGGAAAATATCGAACGCAATGCCCATACCTTCAAACGATTTGCGGAACATCGCATCGTATTTATCTATAATTTCACGAGGCGTTAAGCCTTCTTTCATAGCGCGAATTGTTATCGCTGCCCCATGTTCGTCGCTGCCACAGACCCAAACCACGTCTTTGCCCATCAAGCGCAAATAGCGCACATATACGTCGGCACTTAAATACGCACCCGCCAAATGCCCAATGTGGAGTGGTCCGTTGGCATAAGGGAGGGCAGAAGTCACTAAATATCTCTTTTTCGATTGCATATTTTTGATTGATTATTGTCGGTTGAGAATTTTGAGGGGCGAAATTACGGTTTTTGAGACACGAATTGCACCGATTTCACGAATTGACGAATTAAACTATTAACTATTTTGGTGTGTCCACAATGTTTTTATTTATAACTTTTCTAACTCATGCTTTAAAAACCACATTAGCCCACAGACTATTATTGTTGGAGACCTCGACCAAGCATCGCCTTCTGGAACGATAATGTATTGAAAATCAGGCTTTAAGTCTTCGGCAGCACTATAAAATCCTTTTGAGGGTGTCGGATTTGTGCTGTATTTAATTTCAATCATTGTCAACTTTCCTGTAGCCCCCCTCAGTATCAAATCAACTTCTGCCCCTCCGTGGGTTCGGTAAAACGAATACTCAAAAGTTTTTTCACCCATGCGGACGATTTCTTCAATAACATAGCCTTCCCACGAATTACCCAAATTCATATTACCATGTAATTGTTCCAAATCACGAATACCTAAAAGCCTATGTAATAACCCCGTATCGCGGATATAAATTTTAGGCGACCGCACCAAACGTTTGGTTGTATTGATATAGAAAGGTTGTAAACGGCGCAATAAAAAGCTGCCTTCCAATATATCGAGATATTTTTTAACTGTATTGGTACTGATACCCAAGGTATTAGACAATCTATCAACGTTCAATAAACTACCACTACTTGAAGCGACTACCCTCAACAATCGTTCCATTGCAGGTATCGTAATGTCAAATCCAATGCGACGAATATCTCGCTGCAAAAATGTTTCAATAAAATTGCTTAACCACATTTCCGACAAAGCGGCATTCGGGGCAAGTAAAGCATCGGGAAAACCACCGCGAAACCAATGTTCTGATTGCGATTTGATACCATTAATTTCAAATAAGGAAAAGGGCATCAATTCAAAATAAGCGATTCGTCCAGCCAATGTTTCCGTACTGCCTTTGATAATATCAGGTGAAGCTGAACCCGTTAGTATAAAACGAGCAGGACGACGGTCTTGGTCAACCAACCAACGAATCAGAGGCAGTAAAGTCGGAATGTTCTGAATTTCATCAATAATGACACATTTTTCTGAATTTTGCTGCAAAAAAAGCTCTGGTTCAGCCAGTTTATAACGGTCTGTGTCTCGTTCTAAATCAAGGAAAAGGGTGGGCTGATTGAGGTTTTTTTCCAAAATTTTAGCCAAAGTCGTTTTACCTACTTGACGTGGCCCAATAATGCCAACGACAGGAAAGTAAGTCAATGCTTGCTGGACTTGCGGAAGAATGTAGCGATTTATCATAGAGCAAAAATAGTATTTATCCTTGTAAATCTATCAACTAATTGATGGATTTACAAGGATAAATACTGTTTTTGCTAAAAACAAATTTTTTTGATTAAAAATCAAAGTAAAACACCCTTTATACTGAGGGGGGGACTTGAGTATAAAACACATTTTCTACAACGATTTTTTCGCAAAAACAACAGATACTTTGGGCATTGGCGTTGAAATAGTACCTTTGCGCGGATTTTTAGAAAAAATTAATTGAATAATTAAAAAATAGAAAGATTCATCATGGTTGATGTTAAAAGTTTTGTCGCTGTGGGCGGCATTGGTGGCGTTCAAAAGCTGATTGCAGTGCGCCAAAACGGATTGATTATTGAAAATTTAGATACCAAAGTACGCAAATTTGTGCCTGTACGCTCGCATGAGTTCTCTCCTTTTGAAACGGTTTCGGTTTATACGGACAACAACGATACAGTACAATTGGCTGTCGTTTTGACAAATATGCGCGACCAATTTGCAGAGAATCCACCACCTTCTGAAAAGGCAGATTCGGCAGTATTGCGGGCGTATTTTGCGGCTGTTTTACCTGATTTTGACCGTGACCGCGTACATGTTTCGGACATCAAAAAAGCCATAAAATGGTTTACTTTTTTGCAAAGCCGTGACCTTTTGATAGATAAAGTTGAAGAAGTTACTGAGGGGTCTGAAGAAGCTACTGAAGTTTCCGAAACAACAGAAGCTGCTGAAAATTAATACTTTAGGTATGCTAACTTGCGTCAAGTTTCAGACTTGACGCAAGTTGTTTTCATATCTCATACTTCATATTTCATACTTAAAATAGATGTACAAAGGTAAAAAAGTCATCGTCGTCATGCCCGCTTATAATGCAGCTAAAACATTAGAAAAAACATATAAAGAAATTCCTTTTCCACTCGTGGACGAGGTCGTTTTGTGTGACGATGCCAGTAAGGATAATACCAAAGACTTGGCACGTGAAATCGGTATCAACCATGTCATTGTGCATGAAAAAAACAAAGGCTATGGCGGCAATCAGAAGTCATTATATAACAAGGCTTTAGAGTTAGGCGGTGAGATTGTTATCATGTTGCACCCTGATTATCAATACACGCCGAAACTCATTCCTGCGATGGTTAATATCATCGGAGACGAGTTATACCCTGTCGTTTTAGGCTCTCGAATATTAGGCAAAGGGGCTTTGAAAGGTGGTATGCCTATGTACAAATACATTGCGAATCGGTTTTTGACGCTGACACAGAATATATTGATTAATTATAAATTGTCAGAATATCACACAGGTTATAGGGCTTTTTCAAGCGATGTACTGAGGGGTATTAATTTTAATGGCAACTCTGACGATTTTGTTTTTGACAATGAAATGTTGTCCCAAATCGTCTTTGCGGGCTTCGATATTGCCGAAGTGACTTGCCCAACAAAGTATTTTGAAGAAGCTTCGTCTATTAATTTCGCACGGAGTTCAAAATACGGTTTAGGTGTTTTGCGTGTTTCAATAGCGCATTGGTTACAGCGCATGGGTTTGGCGAAGTTTAAAATGTATGAAAACAAATAATTTGCAGCCAACGGCTTAAGTCGTTGTCATTTTGCTGTTAAGGTCAGGAAAAAAAAATAGTTAAAGAAGTTGTGTTATTGTGGTTTCGCATTTTGCAATATCCTATATTTGCAAAAAATCATTTAAAAAAATACAACTCTCTTTTTAACCATGCCTTTGACACCTTATAGTGGTACATTCGGAAAACCTGAATTGCTGCATCTTTTACGTCGAACCATGTTTGGCGTAAAAAAATCTGACTTGGCATATTTTGCCAGTCGCTCATTGAACAGCGTCGTTACCGAACTACTCACTGTGCCATCTTCCCCGCCTTCGCCACCCGTCAATGATTACAATTCAGCGGCTTATACTGACCCTAACATTCCCGCAGGTTCGACGTGGGTAAATGGACCGAGCGACTCTAATGTGAATTTTGGTCGCCAACAGTCGTTACGTGGTTGGTGGACAGGCTTAATTGTCAATCAAGACCGCAATATTTTGGAAAAAATGGTGCTTTGCTGGCACAACCTTGTTCCGACGGACATTGGTGGCACATTCAACGAAGCCATTTATAGCTACCGTTACAATGCCCTTTTGCGGCAATATGCCTTGGGTAATTACAAGACGATGTTGCGCCAAATGAGTATCGAACCCGCGATGTTGTACTACCTCGATGGTCGTTTGAACACCAAAACAGCCCCAAATGAGAATTATGGGCGCGAATTGCAAGAGCTTTTTACGGTTGGAAAGGATTCTTCACCTTATTATACTGAGGGGGATGTTCAGACTGCTGCAAAGGTGTTGACAGGCTGGGAAATTGACACACCAAACTTAAACTCGAAGTTTACGCTGAGTCGGCATGTGACAACGGACAAAACTTTTTCATCTTTTTATAACAACACCGTCATTATAGGTCGGAATGATGCGAATGCAGGCATGACTGAATTGACGGATTTGCTCAACATGATTTTTGCAAAAGACGAAGTGGCAAAGTATATCGTCCGCAAAATCTATCGTTTTTTTGTTTATTATAATATTGACGCAACGGTTGAAGCGCAAGTCATAACGCCTTTGGCAGCGACGTTTCGTAATGGCGGCTACGAAATTGCGCCTGTTATGTTGGAGTTATTGACAAGTCAACACTTCTTTGACGCGGCGATTTCACAAAGTTGTATGATTAAAAATCCGATGGATTATATCATCGGTTTGGCTCGCAATTTTGGACTCACTTATACTACTACGCCTGATTTTATTAATCAATACAAAAATTTTCGTTATTTCCTTGACCAAGGCACCAATCAGCAAATGAAGATAGGCAATCCGCCGAATGTGGCAGGGTGGCAAGCCTACTACCAATCACCGAGCTACCATGAGTTGTGGATAAATGCCGAAACGTTGCGACGTAAAAAGGAGTTTTCCGACAAATTCATTACGAGCAATTACAACGGAATGAGTTTCGATATTTTTGGATTTACGGCTTCAATGAGCAATCCTGGAGACCCTAATGCCTTGATTGACGAGGTTTTAGAGCTTATGCACGTTGTTTCGGAAGACGCAACGATAAAAACACAACTAAAAAGCATTCTTTTATCAAACCAAACAACCGATAGTTACTGGACAACAGCTTGGGACAATTATGTTGGTGCACCGACAAACACGACATATAAAAACACGGTACAAACGCGGTTGAGAACTTTTTATCAAGCCGTCGTCAGTATGGCAGAATATCATCTTTGCTAATCATTTAAAAATTCAAAAAAAAATGAAACGTCGTGATTTTATCAAGAATGTTGCGCCCGTTGCGGTTGTGCCGTTTTTTTCTAATAAAATATTTGCAGCTGCTTTTACCCCCTCAGTATTGAACGAAGCTGCCTTATTGACAATCGGTTCTGAAAACGACCGCATCTTGGTTATTGTGCAAATGACAGGTGGAAACGATGGTTTGAATACCGTTTTTCCAATGGATCAATACTCGAAATTGATGACAGCCCGTTCCAATATCCTTATGCCTGACACCGCGCCGCTAATACTCGGCTCAACTCAAACAGGTATTCACCCCGCTATGACGGGTTTGAAAAGCCTTTATGACGACCACAAATTGGCTGTTGTGCAAAGTGTCGGCTACACAAGTCAGAATTTTTCGCATTTTAGGTCAACCGATATTTGGACAACTGGGGCGGACAGTACAAAAGTGTTGTCTACAGGGTGGGGTGGACGATACCTCGAATATGCTTTCCCAGGCTATCCAGATGCTTACCCAAGTGCTGCCATGCCTGACCCCTTAGCCATTCAAATTGGTTCGAATCTCTCTCCGGCTTTGCAAGGCTATGAAATCAGCACAGGGCAAACCGTTCCAACGAGTTTTAGCGGTTCTATTACGTCACTTTTGAGCTACACCAATACTAATACGCCTTCTGGAAACGTGGGAACAGAATTAGCTTTTTTGAGAAATCAACAAGCTTACGCTAATCAATACGCTAGCCGTATCGTTTCGGCATGGAATGGCGGAACAAATATGGCGACCTATGCCACGACTTCGACGAGTAGCATCGCACAACAGCTCAAAATTGTCGCGCGACTTATCAAAGGTGGCTTGCAAACAAAAATTTATTGGGTCAGTTTGGGCAGTTTTGATACCCATGCCAACCAAGTTGTTACTTCAGACAAAACAACAGGGACACATGCAACGATGCTCGCAAGTATGAGTGATGCGATTGCTGCTTTTCAGTCCGATTTGCTACAAATGTCCTTGGAAGACCGCGTTGTAGGTTTCACTTTCTCTGAATTTGGTCGTCGTATCAAGTCGAATGGCTCTACGGGAACTGACCACGGGGCAGCTGCACCGATGTTTGTTTTTGGTAGTAAAGTCAATTGGGGTGTTATTGGCTCCAATCCAGTTATACCGACCAATGCAACGACGAGCGACCAAGTGGCAATGCAGTTCGATTTTCATAAAATATATGCGTCCATCCTTCAAAATTGGTTCTGTGTGCCACAAGGCAATGCCGAAACCATTCTCGGCGACACGGCTGTACCATTGGGTGCTATAAACGGTGGGTGTGGTGTTGTCATTCCTGTTGAAATGACAAAATTTAGTGTTCAGAAAGCCAATACGACTGATGCGCACGTTGAATGGGCAACTGCCAATGAAAGCAATACAGCCACTTATGATATTGAACGCAGTGTTGACGGGAAGAAATTTGCAAAAATCGGTGAAGTAAAAGCTATCGGACACTCGCATCAAGCCTTGAGTTACGACTTTTTAGATAAAAACCTACCCCTCAGTATATCGAGCGTTTTTTACTATCGTTTGAAAATCAATGACTTAGATGGTACGTCAACCTTAACCGAAACACGTTCTGTTGCTTTTGACAAGGCGGGTAAAAACTTAATGGTTGATGTATTTCCCAACCCATCACAAGGCGGTAAATGCCGTTTGATACTGAGGGGGGGGATTAGTGAAGACACCATAACTGAAATTACGGTGAATGACCTTTATGGCAGACAGATTTTTCAAATTTCGGACTACTTAAAAACAGATTTTCCTTTGGAACTGGCCTTAGGCGATAGAGGAGCTACGGGCATTTTCTTTGTAACAATAAAAAATGGCACCAACCGATTAGTCCAAAAATTGGTAGTTCAGTAAACATCCATCAAGGCTTAATTTTTACTTTGATACATTAATTAATTGTAAACTTATCGTTTGTATAAAACTAAACAAGGAGAAAAAAGGGTATAAAACATATTATTTATAAACTCATTTATGTTGATGAAATTATTTCATTATTAAGTGTTATAGTATATAAAACATTGTAAATCAAATAATTGCGATAATATAAATATATATAATTTATTTTATTATGTTTTATACCCTAATAAAAAAATATTCTTTTAGTGAGGATTTTAAAATCTCTTACTTGCAAAAGTAACTGACAAGGAGTACCTTGCAGCCAACTTACATTTATAAACTTAATTTTCCCACTTGAAAACGAATTAATAACAATGAATTACGAAATCCTATTATTCAGCCTCCTACTTGTTTGTGCATTACTTATTTCAACACCTGATAACAATTCTAAGAAGCCTAAAACTTATCCTTAACCAGAACTATTTTGTTGAATAAGTGTATCTTTTTATTCCTCTGACATTTATTTCTTCGATTGGGCATAACCTTCTAAGGTTTAGCATTGCCCAAATTGACGGTGCAACCATTATTATGCCCACCTAATTTGTTTTTTATTAAAAAAAACGATAAAAAACAATTATTGGCTATTTTAAAAGAAAAAAAACTGTACATTTGCACCGCAATTTTGAGCAATCAATTTATTCAATCGAAAAAAATATAATTATGAAAAAAGATATTCATCCGAAAAATTATCGCTTAGTCGTTTTCAAAGACATTTCAAGCGACGATATGTTTTTGACCCGTTCAGCGGCATCAACAAGAGATACGACAGTTTGGGAAGATGGCAACACTTATCCACTTATTAAGATGGAAATTTCTGCCTTTTCACATCCTTTCTTCACAGGGAAAATGAAATTTGTTGATACGGCAGGTCGTATTGATAAATTCAATAAAAAATTCTCTAAGTTCGCTAAGGCTGAACCTGAAGCCTGAACAGAATGATTTAAAATCATGGTTCAAAAAGTCCTGTACGCAAGTTCAGGACTTTTTTTTTGTATCTAAACCGAAATTAACCCCTCAGTATTTTGTTGTATAACGACTATCAAGATACCTTAGCGGTCTAATTGTAAGAGTTCTACTCTTTGACGTTTGAATATATTAAGTTTAAATAATTTATAATGAAAAGCATTATTCTTTTTGACCCAGATACCCGTGAGCAACTTTTGCCATTGACCTTCACACGCCCTGTCAGCGAGCTACGTGTGGGGATTTCAACTATTAGTGAAAAATGGGCGCAGCAGCTTGATGGAAGAATTTCCTATATCACACAAGATTACCTTTCTGAAAAATATCCTATTGAAATCAGTGATGAGAATTTTGTTATCAATGGTGCCGTTCTACCTAATTTACAACTCTGCAAGTTAATTGGGGATTTGAAAAACAATGAAGCACTGCTTAAAAATGGCGAACTGATTGCTGCCCGACTCGACCGTATGCAGTTTCATAATTTGATGGAAGACAATGACATTGAAGAACTGGTTGGTTATGAGTTAGACGCAACCACTTTTGATGTCGTGAACCACGTTTGGGATATTTTTTCTTTGAATAATAAAGCGATACATGATGATTTTGCTTTTATGACAAAAGGGCGTACTTCGGGTCCCCTCAGTAAAACCAATCAAATTGTTGGTGATGCATCACTTATTTTTCTTGAAGAAGGCGCAACAGTTGAATGTTCTATCTTGAATACTAAAAAAGGACCTATCTACATTGGAAAAAATGCTGAAATCATGGAAGGCTGCCTTGTTCGAGGCCCTTTAGCGATGTGCGAACACAGCCTTTTGAAAATGGGTGCAAAAATATATGGTGCAACAACACTTGGACCACATTGCAAAGTAGGCGGCGAGGTTAATAATGCTGTTCTTCTCGGCTATTCGAGTAAAGCACATGAAGGCTATTTAGGCAATTCTGTGATTGGCGAATGGTGCAATTTGGGCGCGGATACCAATACGTCAAACCTTAAAAACACGTATGAAGAAGTGAAATTGTGGGATTATACAAAGAGTAGTTTCGCTAAAACGGGCTTACAATTTCTGGGGCTAATTATGGGCGATCACTCAAAATGTGCCATCAATACCATGTTCAATACAGGAACGGTTGTCGGTGTCTCTGCCAATATCTTTGGCGCGGGTTTTCCACGAAATTTTATTCCGTCTTATAGTTGGGGTGGGCCACAGGGTTATGAAACTTATGATATAAAAAAAGCATTTCATACTGCAGAACGGGTTTTGTCGCGCCGTGATTTGCTTTTGTCTGAAACCGATAAAGCTATTTTGAAACATATTTATAACGTCTCTGCGCAGTATAGGTCTTGGGAAAAGCATTGATTTTTTTTTTGACCACAGATGACGCTGATTCGACTGGTTTTCACTAATTTTCTTAAAGAAATCAGTGAAAATCAGTCGAATCAGTGTCATCTGTGGTCAAAAAAAACTACCTTACCAAAACAACATCGCCCTTCAAAACCTCTCTTTCACCATCTTCAAACTCGATTTCGGCTATCCAAATATAGACATCGGACTGAGCTAATTGTCCATGATACGTGCCGTCCCAACCATCGGAATCATCGTACATCGTCGGATTTTGACGTGTATATATGAGGCTTCCCCACCGATTGAATACTTTAAAGTTTAATATACGGCGTGTACCCGAGCCGCCAAAAATGCCAAATCGGTCATTTTGACCATCGTCATTAGGCGAAAAAGCGGTGGGTGCAAATATTTTTCGATTTTTATCCACCTGTATGATAATGTCTTTTTTCAAAGAACAACCAAAGGTATCTGTCATTAATACATGAAAAAGAGTCGTTTTTCGAGGTGATGCCGATGTTATACCGCAATTGTCACAAGTCAAACCGACAGAATCACGGCTCGTTGTCCATTTTATACTGCTCAATACTGAGGGGGGGAAAAGTCCAGCAAAAAGAGAAATATCATCGCCAAAATGAATCAAGGTATCGGCAGTGGTCAACGGCACCATTTTCGGTGGTTCTGTCAGTCGGATGCTGTCTGTCAATGAACATTGATTACCGTCTGTTACTTTAAGAGCATAATTGCCTGCTGCGAGGTTTTCAAAACGCGCTAATGAGTCACCTACCGTTTTTTCACTAAACTTGATGGTATAAGACTTAACGCCGCCAGAAACACCTTTGAGTGTTACAACGCCATTCTTTTCGCCAAAACAACGGAGGTTTTGGACTTCATAGGCCATTTTCAAGGCATTGGGTGCGGTCACTGTGACCGAAGTTGAGTCTTTGCAGCCTTTTTCATCTGTTCCGATAACATTATAAATTCCTGCCTTCAGGCCTGAAACAGATGATGAACCGAGATTGGGTATGCCTTGCCATCTGTAAATATAATTGCCATTGCCGCCTGTTGTAGAAGCCGATACAGCACCATTGTTTGAATCAAAACAAGAGACATTATAGCCATTAAATTGAGTGGTTGCGACTGCTTTTACTGTCATTTTTGCAGGTTCAGCGAGCGTTGCTTCTGAAGTGATTTTACAGCCCTTGGCATCTGTTACGGTCATTTTATAGTTTCCTGCGCATAGGTTTTGGGTCGTATTGGTTGTCCAAACATAGGTATAGGTTGAATCAAAACCACCTGTTGTGGTTGGTATTATTGAACCATTGCATTGAGCAAAACAGGTTGGGTTTATGACGGCTAAGTTCGTTTGTAAGATGCTTTTGGGCATGTCAATTTGTATGGTGTCTGCGATGGAACATCCCTCAGTAGAAGTGACGGTTAAGGCGTAAGTGCCTGATTTTGTAACAGTTATATCTGGGTTTGATGTGTTGTTGTTCCAGGCATAGCGCCAAGTGGAACTTGGCGTTACTTGCAGTTTTAAGGTTTTGGGTTCACAATATAGGGTGTCTTTGCCGAGGTTGACTTTGGGTGTTGGGCGAATACGAACATTTAGGGTTTGTTCAGACATTTGGCAAGCGTTGAACCGTGTTTTTAAAGAATAAGTGCCGCCCGTCGAGAGATCGGTTTTTGGGATGACCACTTGTGGATTGTTAGACGAAAACCCATTGGGTCCAGCCCACTCGAACGTGGCGGCACGATTTGTCGTTGTCGTTATATGCAGGGTATCACCTTCACAAGGCGAATCGGCAGTAATATTCACTGTGGGTATTTGGCAAGCCGTTGCGTCGGGGCTTTGGATATTGTTGCAGTTCGTAAAATCTTCAAAATAGGCGAGTGCATTATTGTCCAAGTTCGTCACTTTTATCCAATCAATTGAGCCACTGCCTTTAAACCAGAATTTTAATTGACTAATCGTACAAATTTGCCCTAAATAGGGCAACGAAATCAACAGTGTATCATTATGAAAAAACGATGCAATATTATTAGAACATTTAATTTTAACGGTGGAATACTCATCTAAGTTGCGGACAAGGAAGGGTAGGTTTGACTGCTTTAGCCCATTCATACTGATAAAAGTCCAAGGCAAACCCTGCATGTCATTGCTCATCATCGAAGTACTGATTTCACCTTGCGGCAATGTCAAACCAAAGCCGACATCATAAGCGGCTTGCCCGCCATACTGAGGGGCATTGCGTACACGGTATTCAAATGTGAAATTATTGGTGACACAAATTGGGCTGTTGAATTCGATATAGGTGAAATAGGCATTTGTGTTGTAAGGTAAACGCAAAGCACCATTATTGATATAGTTACAAATAGGTGCGTCAGGTAAGGTACGATTTGTCCCCGTTGAATAGTCCAAAACGTAGGCTCTCCAAGCAGATGCCTGTGAGATAATATTGTTATTGACAAAAAGCAGTAAGAAAAAGGTTGGAATAAAAAATTTCTTCATCTGTCGGACTGGTTTTAGAAAGTGTTTGTTGTTTTGTTAAAAAATACTGAGGGGGTACTAAATGTGACTATTAGAAGATAAGACGTGTTTTGAAGTATAAATCTGACGTTTTTTAATAGGTAAGTATTGTCTTAAAATTGGGATTGACATTAGATTAACAGTTTATATGGGTTCAGTTAACAAATTGCTGTACTTGGTTTTGCCTAAAGACACAAAATTGTAGCAGATAAAAGCTGCAAAACATCCTATTACAAATAGTACTTGAAATATATTTATTTTTTATAAACAGCGTTAAATACACGTTTTCAACAAATAAGGCATGAAAAATGTAGCATAAATTTTATATCTATTCTGTCCATCTCATTAACCGATACTCATAAAATTCTCCTAATTTTGCAGGACTGAAAAAAAAACTCAATCTGATGGCTCGTAAACACATTTTTTACCTAATTATCTTATTTTCAATCACTTATAGCTCACTTTCGGCGCAACGATATATTGTCGAAAAGCTCGATTCGTCCATAAACTCCAAGGAATTTGATGAAGTCACGCCCATTGTGACGCATGATGGCGGTACAATTTACTTCACCCGTGTCGGCAGCAGCGATTTTGTCAAAACGATATGGATTGATGGAAAAGACGTTTCAGAAGACTATAAATACCAAGAATATTTGCACAATCTGCGCGAAATTTACTCTGAAATATCGGGTAAAAAGGTGTCTGGTAATCCTGAGAAATCGGATTTCAACCAAGACATTTGGTATGCCGAGTCAAGGGATAGTGTATTTGACCATCTTGTGCATCCGCCTTCACCGCTTAATAATGCTTTACCAAACTCAATTTGTTCATTGACTCCCGATGGCAATACCTATGTTGTTGTTAATCAATTTTCAAAAGATGGGGGCATGAATAAAGGTTTTAGCCTTGTTCAGCAATTGCCTGATGGCTCGTGGAGTGATCCCGAACCGATGCAAATTGATGACTACAATATATCGTCTGCGGCTATCAGTTTGACGATGAGCAATGATGCCAGTGTCCTCATTATGTCGTTGCCCAAGTCGCAAGGTTCAGTTGATAATGACCTCTTTATTTCGTTTAAAATTGGAGAAAAGCATTGGTCAGCGCCTAAAAACATGGGCCCACAGGTCAATACAACCTTTAAAGAACTCACGCCCTATCTTTCACCAGATGGCAAAGAGTTGTATTTTGCTTCCAATCGCCCCCTCTCAGTAGGTGGACTTGATTTGTTTTTTATTTCACGTTTGGGCGATGGTTGGGAGAATTGGTCGAATCCACGTCGTTTTGTGGAACCGATAAATACGCCGGGCGATGAAAGCCAACCGTATTTCAATATGACCACAGGGCAGCTCTATTTTTCGTCAAAACGGGACGGTACACATGATATATATCGTGTAAAAATTGCACCTGATGTGGAACAGGAATTAACACTTAAAGGCCGTATCATCAATACCGCCACAGGTCTGCCACTTGATGGACGTGTGATGTATGGCGATGCCGATGCACCTTATTATGAAAAATATGTTGAAACCATCGAAGGCTATTTTCTTATTCGTGTTAAGCAAGGCAAACCGATAAAAATGATTGCCTATAAGCCTGGTTATATCAATCACGAAGTTGTACTAAATTATGATAAGCGGGTCTTTTTTGGCAAACCGCAAGACATAACGTTGTACCTCGATTCAGTGGCTATTGGCGGCACTATTTCCTTGAATCCGATTTATTTTAAGCGGTCAACACCTGTTATTTTGCAAGAATCTTACGCTGAACTCGATTATTTAGTGGAAATTATGCGTCAATTTACGGAAATAACCATTACTGTTGAAGGTCATACAGACAGCAATGGTACGCCTGATATTTTGATGAAACTTTCAGAAGATAGGGCTAACGAAGTACGTAAGTATTTGATTAGAAATAAAATACACCCTAAGCGCATCGCAACAATGGGCTATGGAGCAACCAAACCCCTCAGTAATGGCGGTAATGATGAGGAATCACAAAGGCTGAATAGGAGGGTTGAATTTAGGATTACTAAGCTGGCTTATTGATTTTTTTGACCACAGATGAGACGGATTCGACGGATTTACGCTGATTTTGATGAAAATAAAATCAGTGTAAATCTGTCGAATCCGTGGTCTCTCTTTTCTACAATTCGTAATTAGGTGCCAATTTATTGTTGGAGCTTTCGCTAGAATAAAAATCGTTGACGTATTGTACCGTTTCTTCAATGTCATCGGTTATGAGGAAAAGGTCTAAGTCTTTCAGATTGATATTGCCTTCTTGTTCGAGCATAATGTCGTGAATCCAGCTCCGCAAACCATTCCAGAAACTTGTGCCAACCAAAACAATGGGGACACGTGTAATTTTACCTGTTTGAATCAATGTTAAGACCTCAAACAACTCATCCATCGTTCCGAAGCCGCCGGGTAAGACCACAAAAGCCTGTGCATACTTGACAAACATGACTTTACGCACGAAAAAATATCGGTGATCTAAGCTCTTATCATCGTCAATGTAAGGGTTGTGGTGTTGCTCGAAAGGGAGTTCAATATTCAAACCAACGGAAGTACCGCCTGAAATTTTAGCCCCTTTATTCCCTGCTTCCATGACACCTGGACCGCCACCTGTGATGACACCATAGCCTTCTTCGGTGAAACGGCGTGCAATGTCAATGGCTTTTTTATAGTGCGGATGGTCAGGTTTTGTACGTGCTGAACCAAATATGGAGACACAGGGACCTATCGTATTCAGTTTTTCAAAACCATCGACAAATTCAGCCATAACCTTAAACATCGTCCAAGCGTTTTCGCCTTTCATTTTCGTCCATTCTTTACGGCGTTTATTGGTTGTGCCGTTTTGCATTTCAATTCCCATAAATTTCTGATTTTATTTTTGTTAGATAAAAAAATTAAACCCTTTGTCTTCTACGTTGCGTATCAGACAAAGGGTGACAAACTTAATATTTTTTTTAATAAAAAAAAGACTATTTTACTGAGGGGGTCAAAATTTAATGCCGAAAGTCAATACATAATCATTGTAAGTGTAGGCATTGGTGACTTTTTGTTCCACATTAGCTTGTGTTGTGATGACTTTATAAGGCGAATAGTTCTCTTTTTGTGTCCGTTGTTGCCATGCGAAATCCATGAAAAAATAGCGGCCTCTAAGCCCTACACCTGCATTTAAGGTTGTATTCCAAAAATCTTTGTCTTGTCGTGGCGAACCATTTAGACCTGCTCCCGCACGGAAACGGAAAATATCATAGACATATTCACCCCCAAAACGGATGTTTAGGGCGTTTTTATAACGGCTTGTGATTTGTGTATTGACATCATTTTGATTCACGACATACTCTTTGTCAAGGATAAAATTCGATTTACTGTAATCTGCCCATTCGACATCGGCACTTAAAAAACCTGATTTTCCAATAATAACCCCTGCGCTACCGATGAAACGCCACGGTGTTGCCAATTTATATTTAAACTCTCCATCAGGTGAAGCCGCTTCCGAGCTGTAACGCAAACTATCGGTATAGACGTAATATAATTTATTGTTGTAGGTATCACTTAGCTGATACCTCGTGGGTGTATGAACAGCAATACCTAAGCGAATGGCTCTTGTTGGGCGCAATATTGCCCCTATTTTGGCATTGATGCCAATACCCGTTGTCGTTAAGCTTTGGTCGAATTGTAGTTTTTCAAAAAACGGTACTTCTTTGCGTACATCGTCTTCGTTGTAGATTTTTGTTTCTGTAAAACGGAGGAAAGGGATGCCGATGGTGCCACCTATTTGCAGTTTTTCATCATAATTACCTGCATAAGATATGACCATTTCGTTGATACCACCTCTGGTTTCTATCACTTGGCTTTTATAAACACCTGCAGCGGGGTTTAAATCGAAATCGGTTGTGTATTTGCGGACATTGTTGACCGTTTTCTTATATATCGCACCTGTTGAATCTGCTAATTTGCTTTCAAAAACATCGAGACCTCCGACATTCGCTTGGTCGCGGAAACGGGCAGTGATTGAACCTGTTGTTGTACCTTCATAAAACAGATTGCTGCTGAAATCTTGCAGTTTATTGAAGCCAATGGCAAAATTCCGTGTTTTCCATTTCGATGATGGATTGCCGTCATTGTTGAAAACAAGACCGATATTGTCTAATGAAAACTTAGAAAAACGTTGTGTAGCAGCATCTTTTCCACCATTTTCTAACACAGAGGTTGTTTTTGCACCATGAAACGAAGGTGAAAAGATAAACTCACCACTCCGATATGTCGCCAGACCTGCGGGATTGGTTGAGAGTGTCGAAAAGTCCCCACCAATTGCTCCCATCGAACCGCCGACACCAATGGCTCGGGCAGTGCCGCCATACTGAGGGATATAGGAATAGCGCAAAGCGTCAGAAGCAATTTGGGCTTTTAAGGTGTATATGGATAAAATAGAAATGAATATGAAGATAGCTTTTTTCATAACAGTCGATATTTTAAGATTATAAAAGTGAAAATACTGAGGGGATATAATTTGATTTTTGACATAAAAAAGGCGGGAGCAGAGTGACACCCGCCTAATATTTTTTATTTAAACAACTGAAATACAATCAATTACCTCTACGTGGTGAACTTGTGTTATTACCGTTATTATTTTCGCTTCGAGAAGGTGCAGCCGCTGGAGCAGGACTATTATTGCTTGCTGGTGGCGAGTAACTGCGTGACTCTTGGCGCGGTGCTTCATATCGAGGAGATTCTTGACGTGGTGCCTCATAACGTGGCGTTGAACGTGATGGTTCGCTGCGTGGCATTTCAGACCGTTGCGGACGCTCGTAATTCGGTGCGGGACGCTCGTAAGTCCGTGTTGGACGGTCATTACTCGGTGCATCTGTCCTTTGTGGACGGTCATAGTTCGGTGCAGGACGGTCGTAAGTTCTCGTTGGACGGTCATCACTTGGTACATCTGTCCGTTGCGGACGGTCGTAACTTGGTGAAGGACGCTCTATTGTCCGCGTTGGGCGGTCATTACTCGGTACATCTGTCCTTTGTGGACGGTCGTAGCTTGGTGAAGGACGCTCTGTCGTGCGTGTTGGGCGGTCAGTGACCCCCTCAGTACGTCCGTCAGATGAAATAGGATCATAACGTTTTGTAGGCGTTATGCTGCCACCATTTCGCGGCGTAATATCACCATCGCCAATAGCTTCTTTTTTGACATCTGCACGTGCGGGTGTATTATTTCTTGTTGGATTGATGTTGCCATTGCCCACATCACCCCGTCTGCCTGTTGTCGCTTGACCACTTGGTCCTGTGACCTCACGTATTGCGCCGCCGCTATTACGTGGGGCATAATATTTATTACTAACAGTCGTCACATTCGTGCGTCCTGTTTGATAAGGATTGTAGTAATTACCGTAGTTATTGTAGTTATAATAATTGTTATAACCATAGCCACTGTTGTAGCCAAAAGCATCATAATAACCATTATATCCGCTATATCCATAAGGCGAATAGCCCCAAGATGGGTAGAAAGAACTGGCGTAATAGTTTGGATTGCAGAAGCCGTAGCTTGAATACCGCCAATCGTCCCAGTAGTTGTTGAACCAAGACCAGTTGTTCCAACGGTTGTAGCTGTTCCAACGATTCCAATAACCGTTGCCAACGATGATTGTCACACCTCTATTGAAGCGGTTGTAGTAGTTAGGGTCATAATAACCATAATCTACATAAGCATCACTGTAATAATTGAAACCGCTATATGGACGGTGAAAACGGCGAATACGCGTTGAGTATTTATAATCGTCGTAGTCTTCATCATATTCATAATAGTCACCACCAGTGCTACCATTATTGTAATATTCATTATCGCTGCTCGATTGCGCAGTGTTGTCCTCGTAACGAGGTTGCGGCGTTTGGCTACGTGTTGTGGTTGCCGTTGGACGGCTATCTTTCGCTGGGTCGTAATAAACGTCGTCAAATTGAGCTTTGACGGAGAGCGACATCAGCGACATCATTGTTGCTAAAAATATCCATTTTTTCATCAGACACAAAGTTTTAAAAGTATAAGGAAGACTTGTACACAATTGTTTTTTAATCACACCATAAAATTACGGTATTTTGACAAGATATGTAGTTAAGACTATTTTAATTATGAGAAGTATTGTGTTAAAAGTGTTAAAATTTATGTATTTAAATGCGTTTTACAATTTTAACATATCGTTTGAGCCCTTTTTAAGGCTCTCTATTATAAAAACAAGTAAAGCGGCTATTTAGTTTCTTACAAAAAAAGAAAGCCCAAAGTCAAGTGGATACTCAACTTTGGGCTTCAATATTTTAATACTTAGAAGACCACTGATGGGACTGATACGACAGATTGACACTGATTTTTTTACAAAAATCAGCGTCAATCTGTCGTATCAGTCCCATCAGTGGTCTAAGCAACACCTTAATTCAACTTAAACGTCACGACAAAACCGCCCGTGGCTGTTGTTGAAGGGAACGCCGCCGTCGTATAAGGTATGATGCGGTTGTAGTCCACATAAAAACGCAAATCGAGGCGTTTATTAATCGTATAAGTTGCCGAAGGTGATAGTCTAAACGTTTGAGAACCCCGCGAAGGCACGTCCGTTCCTTGACCTAAAAGATGATTTTCTGTAATGTCATCGCGGAAAGAAAGGTCGAAATTTAAGACCAAATCGTTGCCTCTTTTAGGTTTCGGTTCTTTTTTCTTCTTCGCTTTTGGGTCTGCCGTTGGGTCAACCGAAGGTGCGATTAAATCATCAGCTTTCTTTTTGACGGGCTTTTTCTTCGCGTTGCCATCAAAATTAATGTCGAGTATTTTGATATAGACATTTTTGATGCGGTGTCCAAACTTGACTTGAATTTCAGCTGTTTTCGTTTCTTGCAAGCGTGTATCTGATAAACTTAAAGCCAAGTTGCGGCTCTTGCGGTATTGTACACCGAAGTTTGCACCTGATTTGAAACTCATATCTATACCCAAAAGTGGTGAAAACTGCTCGGAAATAGCCACAACTGGAATATCGTACTGCGAATAATATTCAAAAGGTGAACCGATACGAGATTTTTGCGGCTGCGCTATATCATAAAATTGCGAAGTCCGATAAGAGTTGACCGTTAAAGACGATTTATAACCATGCGTGATGCTGATATTGTTAAACGTATTCTTCAAACCAGGCAGTTTCGCCAAACCATTGTACGACAAACGCCAGTTTACTGAGGGGCGTTCGTTGAACAAATTTCGGTTGGTTGTCCTAACATCACGTCCAGTATAAGCTGCGATGAAAGCGGGAACGACAACGTCTTGATTCGTTGGTCCGAAGCCCTCAAAATAGGTTGGAAACTCGGGATGTGCAGGGTTGTTGCCACCGAGTATTTTCGACATCACTTCGCGATTTTTACTAAACGTTTGGAAAACATCATCAATATTGCTAAAAAACGTATTCAGCGTAAAATACGAAATATTGTAAGAGCCTTCATCAAAACGATTATTATGATACAATGGTCCATTTGTCGAGTCTGTAACGCGGTACTCCTGCGATTGATTTTTAATGTAATTTTTATTCAAATCAATATCCACACGGAAATCGGTAAACGGTTCGACTGTTATACGGGCATCAATTTGCTGCGAATAATTGTTCAAAGTCGGTCGAACCTGTCGAATATCCCTTGAAATCCAACTTCTCGCACCCGCATCGTCGAGCCAATTATCATCTGATTGGCGATAGCCCAATACATAGTCCCAACCTGGACGAGACAAATCGGACATACCAAACAAACGGGCTTGTGGCGTAAAGCCTGGCACAAACGAGTTGTATTGTTCCGTATAATTCAAACGGGCATTGCGCAGCAACAAAAGCGGACGAATGACGATTTTTTCGACACCCGAAGGCTCGTAATCTTTTATTTCCTTTTTCTTCTTTTTACCTTTTGTAGTGTCAGAAGCCATTTCAGCAGGCAATTTTACTGAGGGGTCTCCCAAGCCAGGTTTTGTCTTCGTTTTCTTCTTATCCGTTTTAGGTTTGAACAACGGCTCTTGAATTTTACGCAAATACTTGAATTGATTGTACAATTGTGTAAAATTCATATCTGCATTGACTTGTCGCGCTTGTTTGTTGTTGATATTGTTGCCAATGCCTTGAAAACCCAAAGCAGCCGCTTCCCAGCCATAAGACGACGTGAATGTCCCGCGCAACTGCACCCAATCCAAATACGGAATGTTCCGCGTCGGTACGGTGTAGTTCACGTTGATATTATGGTCATAACGCTTGGTACGCCCGAAGTTTTTAAGGTTATCGTTCAAAAACTTGCGTTGTGCATCTGGGTCAACCTGTTGACCCAATTGGTCGTAATCAGGTAATTCATCAACAATTGAAAAGTTCTTTGCATCGAAATTCAACTTCAAAGAACGGGTCAAATCCCATTGCAAATTGTAGTTTCTGTCCCAACTGAAACGACGTATATAAAACGTGTTGTAGGCATCGTCATCGCCAGAGAAACGGTATTTTGTAATGTTCAATTGACGGTCGAGAATGGTATTAAAACCGAAATTATTAGGAATCGGATTGAAATTTATCTCTGTAATCAATTTCGTATATTTCTCAACATTTGGATTTTTAACCAAACGTTTGAACGGCGTGAGGTAAAGCGGTTCACGCGAGTAATTGTAGTCCAAACTGCCTTTTTTATTCTCTTTGGCATCACTTTCTACAAGCGGGTCGTGAAGGTCAACGGTTGTGTTGGCATACGAAACGGCAAAGTTTTCAATGTCCCAAGGAGCAGGTTTGCGGTCGCTTGCCCCTGTGCGGTCTTTACGGACGTTGTTGAAGGAATAACCTTTGATGATTTGAACGGTTTGGGCTGCGTTTTTGATTTCAGCGCGTTTTGTCCCATCAATTTGTGATTGTAATTTATCTTTCAACTTAATATCTAAGTCGTAAGGGTCATATTCAGGTGTTCTTGTATTGTTGGCATATTGGACATTGAAAGGTATGTGTAAGCCAATTTTAGGATTAAAAAACTTACCCAATTCAAAGTTACCATTTAAACCTGCCTCTATCACTTGCTCACGACTTCGTTGTGTCACTCGTTGGTCAATCGCCCCATAACCGACACCGAGGTAGTTACCTGAAAGGCTCAAATTGCCAAAATCTGCCATTTTGAAATCAACACGCGCAATCGCGGCACCACCTGCATTTTCATTCAGGCCCGTCATACGTAATTCATTGATCCATAATTCAAGGTTGTGCGGCACGCGGTCTTTGTTGTAAACACCGACCATGATGCCTTTGACAGAACCAATATCTGGATTACCAATCACTTTGACACGGTGAGCGGCATTTTCAGAACTGACGATGGCATATATTTTACCCAAATCTGCATTTTTTGCATTTCGTTCTGTCTTTACTGTGGTCAATAGACTGAGGGGGAAGTCGAATTTATTGTCTTTCAACCAAACGGCTTCTTTGTAAGCATCAGTCGTATTTGAAGCAGGCAATGTTGATTCATCTGACATTTTGAGTGGAATTTCATATTCATAGTAATTGCGTTCAAAATCAGAACCAATACGCATGAAAATACTCATTTTGTCATTTAAAATTGTCCGTCCATCTTCTTGTTCTGCGTGAACAAACATTTTGAGGCGTTCATAAATACGCATATCTGAACTGAACAATTTGAACGCTGCACGGGGTACGTTTGGCAACAAATTGAGCATACGGATACCCAAAGCCTGTTCGTTTTGACGGGCATTAGCAGCAAAGGCATTTGGAATGACTTCACGCTGAATACAAGGCGGAATGACGTAATTGAAAGGCTTTTTCTTTGAATTTTCTTCCAAATTGACAGAAACGAGCTCCATCGCACTGTTGTCCGCACGATTTAAGATATCAACGCCGTCTATACTGAGGGGCCTCTTATAACGCCGCCATTGGTTGCGGATAAGGTCTAATTTTGCAAAACGAAGGCAAACTGGTTGTGCAAAATCCTTAACCACAATACGCATAAAACGGATAGAACGGAAGTCATTTATCGCACCATGTTTTGAGTCAAAAGCATCAATTGGCACACGGAAATGGTGCCAAATACGACCACTACCACTTGGGTCGGGTGTATTCTCGATATAATATTTATTGGTCAAAGGGTTGAAAGCCGCCCTTGAAATCGGTATTTTGTAAGAGAAATACGCCTCATTTTCCTCAAAAGAGTTGTCACGGTTGATGTCCTCCGCATCAGGCAAGTTGGTTGCCGATTGGATTTGAGAACCCGCATTTGAGGCAGAGTTACCTTGCAAACCATTGAATTTTTTATACCTTTCTAAGACAGGCGTTCCCTTCGGATAAGCCGCTTCATCGTTATAATACGTGAAGTTGTCATTGGCAGGGTCTTTTGCAATTTTCGCTGGAATCGGACTGAATTTAGACAACCAATCGCTGTAAAAGGTCGTTTCTTCCGCGTCTTTCATACCATCGAGACCCACGTCTTGCGCTTCACGTGCAGCATCAGAAGCTGAAAATGAGTTCGGCAACGGAATTTCAGTACGTGGCACAATACCCCAAGGCGATTTGTCGGTCTTAAAATCGGGGTTTTCAGGTGAAGGCAAACCGTTTTCGTAAGCCTTGCGTCCATCTTTCAAAATATCTTCTGAAACATCGCCTAAGTGAATATACATCGTACCGGGATTGTCATTCGGATTCGGGTTTTTAAGGAAAGGGTCGAGTACCCAAAAGTCCACATATTCCACATTCGACTGCTCAAAATCCGTTGTTGTCAAGCCACGCATGATACCCGCCCAACGTGTTTCAGGCGCATTCAAGTTGCCGTCGCCACGTAAACCTGCTCCAAAAGGTGTTCGAGGTGCGCCCGGAGGGGCATCAAAATTGTAAGGGCCACGTTCACTTGGATAATAATTCAAGTCAAAAGTCGGCAAATAGTTGCTCAAACCACCGTTTTGCAAAGGGTCACGGTTCGGAAAAACCTCCGTTTGAGCAATTGGTGCCGTACAAGGGTCTGTCCTGTCTGACGCCGCACCCCGTTCCAAAACAAATTGGTCAATCCTAAACCAGTTGAGCATCGCACGGTTAGAGCCTGTTACCAAGCCATCTTGATCGGCTTCTGGGAATAAACGGTTTTTCTGTGGTACACTCGCTATTTGCCACGCATTTGGCTGTGACATCAAGGAGAAAGGTGAACTACTGCCTTCAAAATCATCGAGATAGACAATACCGCCACTTTCATTACAATCGCCCGAAGGGCCTTCAATCGCTTTCGAGTGACCGGGTTGAAGCAAAGCACCTTCTGCGCTCAAAGTGATTTTAGACGGTTCTTTTGTTTCAATAAAAGGCAATTTGTCCACCAATTTGGTCAACCAGGGTGCGTCCTCCGTAAAGTTAATGTCGGCACCATACACCTTATTATTAATAGGGTCGTCGCCAAAATTGACTTTACGTGTATATGGGATTTCAAAGAGGTTCATAAACGTCGCCCCAATATTGAAATTCTTTTTCAAAGCATAATCCGCCCTAAGTCCTAACATCGTTCTGGTTTGAAAACCAAACAATGCATTGTCCTCATAACTGACATTTAAAGGAATGTTCGGTGCTACATAGGCAGGGTTCAAAATTGTCAAGGTCGAAGTACCATAATCAATCGCAAAATCCACGCCTTCTAAAAGTTGGAACGAACCCGCCGTTACCGTCACTGCACCTGGGCGCAAGCCGAAAGCATTGAGCTGAATACGATTACTCGCTGTTGATTTTACTTGACCTCTGATAATGAAACGGTTTTTCTCTTGACGCTCTTGTGCGCGGAAAAGGGTCGAGTCGTATAGTTCTTGATAAGTATATTTCGTAATTACTGAGGGGTCCATACCCAACTCCGTCAAACGTGCAGCGAGCGACGAACCGAACGGCTCTAATTTTGGGAACATGATACGACCATTGCGTGTGTTGATGGTCACATCAGGAATAAAGTCAAATTGTCCATCGGGCTGTGGGTCGCCTACTTGATTCAAACGGTCGAGGTTCAAGACAGTTAACAATGGAATTTTACTCAATTCAGGTAAAGAGCGTTTGTCCGCTTTGTCTGCGCTCACGTCTTGATAAACGATGTCGAGGCGCAAATCCTGTGGGTTCGTGACATAAGCACCCACTGAATAGACGTTTTTCATCATCAAATCATAAAGCGGAATAACAGGATTTTGAATCGTGTTTTTCAACAACTTAACAAATAAAACCTGCGAAACAGAGTCCGTACCTGTAAAGGCTGGCACGTCTTGACCAAATTCACCGACTTGGAAAGGACCTTGACCATTATAAAAATACGTGAACGCTACACCGAGAACCTGTTGCCGGTCAACGTTATTAATACTTATCGTACCGAGTTTAGGGTTAAATTGATACTCCGTAGGCTGCAAACGTTTTGCGGAACGTTTGATGAAGTCCTGCCCTTGTGTCAAGTTATAATTGCTCTCGATGTGCCGAATGACAGAACCGACACGCCGTGTTTGAGCCGCATCTGCTTGCAAACGCTCATACAAATCGTTGGCATCATTGCTCGGCAGATATTCATTGTCCAAATTGGAGAATTTTGCTCTTGATGTCCGTCGAATATACTGCGGATTATTAAGCCTTGTCGGTTCACCAATATCTGCAAAAGCGACAATTTGGCGTACCTCTTTGTCCTCGTTGCGCTCATTTGATACCCAAACCTCCATCTTATCAATAGAAAACAAACTGTTGACAAGCGGCAGTTCTTTCAAGGCTTTTTCAAACGTATTGCGGTTGAAATGCGTCAAAAAGAAGTGACGGTTTTCATCGTATTGGTCAATCGGCACATTGAAATTTTGTACTTGACTACCACCTTGAACGGCTAAATTTTGACGACGATTTTTCTGTTGTGCAGCGATAGCCGTCAAACGTAAATAACCAAATTGCAATTCTGTTTTAACACCAAAAAGGTTTTGGCTGCCTTTAATCAATGAGCCACGAAGCGGCAAATTGACGTTACCGCCTTCGATTGACTTGATAATATCGTCTTCACTGAACACATTTGAGTTGTAATTGATTTTCATCAAATTATCAAAATCAAAGGTCGCTTTATTGTTAAATGACGTGTTCAGGTTCAGTTTTTCACCGATTTTACCCGTTACGTTCATCTGAATATCCATATTGAACAACAAACCGCCTGTCCGACGAGCATAAGTTGGCAAAATAGGGTTGGCGTAATAGCGATAGTCGCCGCCCAAAGTCAAGTCAATTTGTCCTTGCGGACGAATATCAACCGTTGGCGGGTCACCGAAAATCATACCTATCAAGTTGTCGCCCATCTTTTTGATGTCGAGCTTAGGCACATCGGGCAATTTGCCGTTCACACCCACCGACTTCAAAAGCATTTTGAGCTTACTGTTTTGCGATGCCGAAAAGTCTATTTTAGAAAAAGGGTCGGTCTTATTGCCACCATTTTTCTTACTCAAACCTGCCAACCGTTCAAAATAGGCACGTTCCTGTTCCTTCGCTTTCCATTTCAGATATTCGTCATACGTCATTGCCGTTGGCGCACGGAAATAGAAGTCATCACCTACTTTTTCGGTAATAATGTACTGATTACTGAGAGGGTCATACTCAACAGATTTGTTGATGACTGCAGGGTCATTCAGGTTGAAAGGATGCACCACTGAATCACGGAGATAGTCGCCCTTGCGGTCGCGCAGAGGAATGGTATCTGTCAAAGTTGTTTTGGCTTCCGAAATGGTCGTTGCGCACACCAAAAATGTAAAACCAAGTAAAATCTGCCTTAAAAACCGGCGGTTGTGTAAAAGTCCTTTTTTGTTCATGTCAAAATATTAAATCGCATCAGGTTATAAGATCTGTGATTGATTAGGTTTTTCGCTATTCAATTGTACTATCCCC